>CAVDQP010000161.1:0-2035 GCA_963611245.1 Holdemanella biformis | reverse complement strand
ACCTTATTGACCGGAGGATTGCTTATGAATTCCCCTTTTACCGGCGATATTAAAATTTCCGTAGTGATTCCCGTTTACAACGCCTCCCCTTATTTGCAAAGGTGTTTGGACAGCATTTGTTCGCAATCTTACCAAAATTTGGAAATCATTTGCGTAAACGACGGGTCGATCGACGATAGTTTGAATATTTTAAACGCCTATGCGGCAAAAGAAAAACGAGTGCTGGTTTTATCTCAAAAAAACAAGGGGGCTTCCGCCGCAAGAAATGCCGGTATGGAAAAAGCTTCGGGCGAATATATTTCCTTTATTGACGCGGACGATTATATTTTACAGGGATTATACGAAAAATTTACGGAATACGAAAAACAACACCGGCCGGATATTTTTATGTTTAACGGCTATATCGGCCATGAAAAAAGTTCAGAATTCTTTATGAATTCCAATACTTTTTCTTGTCCCGTAACGGGGAAAGAGGTTTTTAATCATAAGGCGGTTAAATCTCTTTTCTTTGGGAATCAGGCGGTTTGCAATAAGATTTTTAAAACGGCTTTTTTAAAAGAATCCGGTATTCGTTTTTTGGAAAAAAACAGTTTTGAAGATACGCTTTTTTATTTTGAAAGCGTTATTCAGGCAAAAAAAATTCAAGCGACTTTGGATTGCTTTTATGTGTATACGACAGACAACAACTCTTCGGTGACAAAGACTTTCGGGAAAAATGCTTTGACCGTCTTTGACACTTTTGAAAAAATGGAAAAAACCGCAAAAAAGGTGGGCGTTTTTGACTATTACCGATATGCGTTGTTTCAATTGGCGTATGAAAAATGCAATGAACTTTTAAAACTGATAACAAAGGACGTTTCGGAAGAATTTTACCTGAAAACGCAAAATTACCTGCGAACAAAACAGGCAGCGTTAGATCCCGCCGTTTATACCAGATTATTGGAATATTTTGTTTGCCATAATATTTTGACGCTTTCTTTTATTGATTTTCAAAGCACCGTTTTGTTTGACGGCACAAAAAATAACTTTCAACAAAAACCGGCCGCCGAACCTTTCTTTTCCGTTATTGTTCCGATATATAAGGTGGAAAAATATTTAACCGCTTGTTTAAAAAGCATTATCAATCAGACTTTTACAAATTTTGAAATTATCTGCATCAATGACGGGTCGCCGGATAAATGCGGGGATATTTTGAATGATCTGGCTCAAAAAGACGGACGGATAAAAATTATTACTCAACCGAATAAAGGGTTGGGGGCGGCTCGAAACATCGGCGCTTTACAGGCAAAAGGGAAATATCTGGCTTTTGTGGACAGCGATGATTGGTTGCGGTTTGACGCTTTGGAAAGAATTCATTCCCGTTTAAGCAATCAAGCGGCGGATATATGTCTTTTCGGATTTATGGAATTTCATGAAAATAACAATGCTTTTGCAAGATCGGAATATATTTCTTCTTTCAAAAAAAGAGAGTATACCGGTTATAAAGAATTAAAAGACTTGATGTTCCTTATTCCTTGCGCTTGGAACAAAGTTTATAAAAGACGCTTTTGGGAAAAAAATCATTTAAGCTACGCGCAAGGTGTTTATTTTGAAGATGTGGCCACCAACGCAAAAGCTTTCGTCAGAGCCGGGCATATTCTGATTTCCCCTTATGATTTATATTATTACAGGATCAGGGGAGATTCCATTATGCAAAGCTCTTATTCGGAAAAGAAAATGAACGATATTGTCACCAGCTTTAATCAAACTCTTCGATTTATGGAAACAGAAGGCGTTTATGAAACTTTGAAGACCCCCTTTGGAAAATGGGTTTACAACAGCTTGCTAATGCACAGCCAAAAAATGCCGGAAGAAGAACGCGCTTCTTTTTATAAAAAAATAAAAAGCGATTCCGCTATTCAAAAAATTCTGTCTGTTTTGCTTTAATCAATCCTGTGTTTGTATGTTTTTTCCGCCACGGATTTTTTATTTTTCCCCAGACGGCCGTTCTACACAGTTTTTTTATTTTTTTTAAGAATTTTTTCTCTTTTTTTTG
>CAVDQP010000160.1:0-2045 GCA_963611245.1 Holdemanella biformis | reverse complement strand
GCCTTTGCCAAATCCACCATAGCTTGACGAACACGCGCCTGATACGGAGCCGGATCGATTTGATAAAGAATATCCCCTTTTTGAACCAAAGAACCTTCTTTAAACAATCTTTTTTCAAGATAACCGCTCACCTGCGCCATCAATTCCAGTTTGTCTTTTGCCTCAACCTTGGCCACGTAAGTCAAAGTCGGATAAATCTGTGTTTGCAAAGTTTCGGCTGTTTGCAAAGACATTATTTCCTGAACTTTCGAACCGACGACCTTTTTTTTGCAACCGGCCACCGTCACTATCAGAGAAACCAAAAAAAACGCCGCTATATTTTTTAACTTTAACATTTTTCCACCTTATATTAAAACTGCGTTGAATATGTCGGAGTATACCAAATTTTTCAATTTATACAAGCCTGTAAGAGGCTCTTTATTTTTATATAAATTTATAATCAAAATTTCAATAATTATTTGCTTGACTTTTTGTAAGATAAGGGTATGATGACTTCAAAATTTTGTTTTTTATGTAAAGTATGAGGAAAAAAATGGCAAAAGCAACCGTTATTCAAGTCAAGCTTGAAAGCACCGCCGGAACAGGGCATTTTTACGTCACTTCCAAAAATCCGCGGACAAAACCGGAAAAAATGAAGGTGCGGAAATACGATCCGAAAGTGCGCAAGCATGTGGAATATGAAGAAAAGAAAATGAGATAATCCGTTTTCTTAAAAATTCAAGATAAAAAATCCTCTCTGTTAAACGGGAGGTTTTTTTTATGCCTCCTCTTCCAACTTTGCGCAATCCGTCATCTTTCGAACCGAAGTTGAACGGGAGTTTTTTATGTCTTTTTTCTTTAAAGTTTTTGTAATTTTTCCAATCCGAACATCATTCACTTTCCTTTAGCGTGACGTCTAAAGTATAAAAACTCCGTCGATTTGTGATTCTTTTAAAAATAAAAAAGGGCCCGAAATATCGGAACCCTTTATATTTGGCGCGCCCGGCGGGATTCGAACTCACAACCTTCTGATCCGTAGTCAGATGCTCTATCCAATTGAGCTACGGGCGCTCAAAGCGATACTTACTATAACCAAAATAAATGATTTTGCAAGCACTTTTTTAAAAAAAATTATTTTTCTTTCATTTTTTTAAAAATAATCTTGTATAAACTGCAAGGATTCGCTAAACTCTGGCATTAGATTTTAGTATATTTTTTAAAAAGAGGCGGTTTTTATGTCTTTTTCGTTAACTCAATTTTTTACATGCGCATCTTTTGCCTGTCTGGTCGGGTGTTCTTCCGTTTTAAGCACGCCTGATGTTTCTTCCGCACAACGCAAGCCCGTTCCCGCCGTTATGAACCACGGGACGGCCGTCGGGCGCAAGGCTGCCGAGCTGTCCGCTCAATTTCAACAGGTGATGGAAAATCAACGTTCGCACGATTCTGATTTTCCAAAAGTTCAGAATAAAATTTCTCAGGATTCCGCCGCTTACTATGAGACAATGAGATTTATGCAGGCTCGCCTTCAAAAAGGAACGACTCGCAGCAATCCGATTCTTCTTGAAAAATGGAACGAAGCCACAAAACAGTTGGAAATCGTGGCGGCCGATGTTTCCGGCCTCAGTCAGGTAGCGGGGGGAATTTCCGGTAATTTGGATACCTTAAAATACTTGCAAAGCGCCATCAAGTCGGCTTATTTGGAACCGGGGGCGGTTGACGAAGATCATGATCGCTTGCGTTTATTGGAAGATCAGGTCGGGCGCTTGTCCGTTCAATTGGATATTTTATTCACGCAGGTTTCCGAAAGCATTCCGCCGCAGGAAGCTTACTTGTCGCAACAAAGAAAATTGCTGACGGTTTTTGCGCAAGCTATCCATAAAGGACATTTAGACGAAGGACAAAGCAAGGTTTTTGATTCCATAACTTCCTCTTCTTTACCGAAAACCGCCGTTTCTCAACAAGCTGTGATGCAAAACAAGGCGCAGTCATCGGAAAAATCCAACCTTTTGCCAACACAAAAGCCGTTAATTGTCATTTCTTTTGAAAAAGGAAAGCCTGATTATGAA
>CAVDQP010000159.1:519-2065 GCA_963611245.1 Holdemanella biformis | reverse complement strand
ACCAGACATATTAGAAGAAAGAACAATTTTTTTCAATACTTTTTCTTTTTTCTCGTCTTTTCTTTTGACGCGGGCGAAAAAATAAAAAACCAGCGAATCCCGCCCTATCCGTCTTTATTTTTTTCTTGTTTGTCACAATTTGAAAGATTTATTGATTTGTCAAAAATCAGACCTTGTTTTATCTTGCAAAAAAACAAAAAAGAAAGGAAAAACAATGGTTCTTGACGGACTTTTTATTTCAAAAGAAGATTTAGAGCTTTTAAAGACACAAAAAAACATTATCCGTTCCTTTGCCGGGCAGGATTATATTTTAACGCCAAAGACGGACGCAGCGACAAGCATTCGACACGGAAAAAACTTTCAGCTGGGTGAATATGTCATTATCAAAAAACCGGATTTGATTGAAGTCGGCGACAATGTCCGCATCGCTGATTTTTGCCGAATTTCGGCGGCGTGCAAAATCGGAGATCATTGTGAACTGGCCCCCGGAACCTACATTGCCGGCGGCGACGGGAAATACACTTTTACGATGAAAGGATACTCGTCTTTGGCGTCGGGCGTCAAAATATGGCTGTCCACCAACGATTATGTGAACGAACTTGTCACACATTCCGTGCCGCACGTCAAAGAAACAACCGGTCCTGTTTTTATGGATTTATTTACCGGCATCGGTTCGAATACCGTTGTTATGCCCGACAACGAAATTCCCATCGGCGTCACAATCGGCGCCAACAGCTTTGTTCCGTCCGGCTTTAAGTTTGAACCTTGGACCGTTTATGCCGGCAATCCCATTTGTAAGAAAAAACCTCGCAATAAAGAAAAAATCATTCAGACATTGGAAAAAATCGGCGTAGACTGTTCCGGATTGTAAAAAGACAACCCAATCCAACAATCCGGCCGATTTCCTTTTTTATCTGCAGACTTTTTCACCCGACAGAACAAAAGTTGCGAACGAAAAAAGCTTTTGCATCAGCCGATTTTGTTGTATACAAGACACCAAGGAGTTTTTATGGAAACAAAAACGAACGTGATGCGTCTTTTGGATCAAAAAAAGATACCTTACATTCCGCATTTTTACGACGGCACTTTGGCGTTGAGCGGCGTAGAAGTCGCACAGGCGCTCGGGCAAAATCCGGCGCAAGCTTTTAAAACCCTTGTCACTGTCGGGAAAAGCAAACAACATTATGTTTTTATGATTCCCGTTGCCGAAGAGCTGGATTTGAAAAAAGCGGCCGCTCTTGCCCGTGAAAAAGCGGTTGAAATGATTAAAATGAAAGAGCTTCTGCCCTTGACGGGATATATTCACGGCGGCTGTTCCCCTATCGGAATGAAAAAAGCCTTTCGAACATTCATTCATCAAACCGCGCGGGATTTTCCGACCATTTTTTTCAGCGCCGGACGAATCGGCTGTCAAGTAGAAATGTCGTTGGAAAATCTCAACAAAGCCTTTTCGATTGAAATCGGCGACTTGGTTTAACCGGTTAAAAGAATTCAACCGCCTTTTATGTGCTAGCGTTCCCGACCCGTTTTTTGCATCATTTTAACC
>CAVDQP010000159.1:0-509 GCA_963611245.1 Holdemanella biformis | reverse complement strand
TATCAAAACAGACGAGCTTTTCCTTATGAAGATTCGCATCGTAAACGGAAAAGGTTAAAAATGCTTTTTGAATCTCGCGCAAAACGGCCTCTTTTTTTTTGGGATTTTCTTTAAAATAAGGAGAAGCCATCATTTTTTCTTGAGTTTCTGTCATCTGAGTAAATTGATCTTTATGCCCTTCATAAAAAACAGAACCGTAAAAAATTTGTTCCATACGAGCAAACAGTTGTTTTTCATCTGTCAGAAATTCTTTTCTTTGCTCCGGCGTTTTGTTTTTCATCTCTTCAAAAAGAGACAAAGACCAGCTGAATCCTCTTAAAGTGGCCTTTGACGGTTTTTTCAAATATTCATTTCGAGAAAAGACCATCATTTGCGTATAGGCCGATAATTCGTCCAGCACTCCTAATCCGTAAATATCTTTCAAAGACAGGCGGATTTTGTTTTCAAAACAAATTTTTTGAAACTGCCTGTCATTTTGATAATGCTTTTTTTCATGTTCTATCGTCGCG
>CAVDQP010000158.1:0-2097 GCA_963611245.1 Holdemanella biformis | reverse complement strand
AGAAAAAAGAATTCCGTCCGCTTGCTTTTGAAACGGCGACGCAGGAAGATACTCTTGAGGAGCAACAAGCACCGCAAGAATTAAGAATAGGAATCTTGTTGCCGCTCAGCGGTTCCGCCTCGAAATTGGGGGACGCCATGCGTCAAGCGGCTGTTTTGGCACAATTTGAATTCGGCGGCGATCATTTGATTTTGCAATTTTATGATACCAAAGGCACGCCGGAAGGAGCTAAAATGGCGGCTTACCGCGCTTTGGAAGAAAAAAGTCGTGTTTTTATCGGCCCTGTTTTTTCAAAAGAGGTTGAAGCGGTCGGTCAAATAGCTTTGGATTATCAAATCCCCGTTCTCAGCTTTACTTCCGATATTTCCGTTTTGTCTTTAGGGGTGTGGACAACCGGTTTGTCGCCGGAAGATCAAGTCCGCAGGATTATTTCTTACGCGTGTGAACAAGGGAAAAGAAAACTGGCGGTGATGTATCCTTCCACGCCGTCCGGAGAATTATCTTTAAGCGCCGCGGAAAAAAGCGCTCAATCCTGTGAAGGAATGGAAATTGTGCGATCTGTTTCCTACGCGGCCGGAACCATTAACTTTGATCCCGCCGTTGTTAAACTGGTCAGTCGGGATATTGTGAATTTTTTGAATAAAAAAGAAAGTGAAAAAACGCCGGAAGAAGTGCTTATGGCGGCAGAATTCGTCGGTCCGCCTTTGGAAAAAGTGCCGATGTCCAATCTTTTGGATTTTGACGCTCTTTTTATCGCCGATGACGGCAACAGATTAAAATCGGTGGCGTCTCTTTTATCGTTTTATGACGTGACGGCAAAAGTCGTTCCTTTTTTGGGGTCTTCTCTTTGGCAGGACGAAAGTTTAAGCCAAGAAACCGCTCTTATCGGCGGTTTGTTTCCGTCTTTGACACAAAACGGGTATAAGGCTTTTGTAAAAAAGTATGAGGAGGCTTACGGCGAAAAACCTCTTGCTTTGTCAGGGTATGCGTATGAAAGCGTCGCGCTGGTGTCTATGTTGTCTAAAAAAGCGGAAGAAGAAAAAAAATCTTTTGAAGAAATATTGCTCAATCCAAATGGTTTTAAGGGGATTTACGGATTGTTTCGTTTGTTGCCGAACGGACAGGTCGAAAGAATGATGAATATTTCCCGAATCTTACCGCGCGGGCGGTTTCAAATAATACAAACGGCGCCCGTTGCTTTTCCAAAACCCGAAGAGGAAGAACTCCTTTTTGAGGAAGAAGGCTCTTTGTCAGAGTAATATTCTTCCAGAGTGAAAGTGGCGCTTGTTAAAAAAGTAATCCGGCAGACAGCTTTTGACTTTGTCAAAAAGCGGATAGGAAAAAATATTTTCAGAAAAATATTTTAATCTTCCAGCAACCCTTCAATCAGGCGGTTCAAAAAGAGTCGCCCTGTATCGGACGCTTTCAATCTGCCACACATTGCGGCGTTCGTGTCCAGCCAGCCTTTTTCAGCCATTTTACGGATATTTTTTTCTTGAATGCCTTGGGGCAAAGGGATTCCTTCAAATAAACGTAAGCCCATCAGAATTTTTTCTTCTGTTTTTTCTTCCGCCGTCAGCGTTGTCTTTTTCATCGGATTTTGCAGCCAATTTGAAAAAAAGCGTTCCTGTTCGGTGGCGATTTTTCCGATTCGTCCGTGCGCCGCAGGACCGATGCCGAGATAATCCGCCCCTAACCAATAAGATTTATTATGTCGGCATTCAAACCCGTCTTTGGCAAAATTCGAAATTTCATAAGCAAAAAGACCGGTGCTTTTCAAGCGTTCCCACGTATAAGTCAACATCTGCGCTTGTGTGTCGTCATCGGGTAAAATCAAACTTTTATCTTCAAAAAAAGGGGTTCCTTCTTCCAACGTCAGTTGATAGCACGAAAGATGAGGCAAATCAAGATTAACGGCTTTTTCCAGTTCTTTCGCCCATTGTTCCTGTGTTTGGCGGGGGCGGGCGTAAATTAAATCTATGGAAAAATTGTTAAAAACGCAGTGCGCTTCTTCGATTCTTTTTAAGGCGGTCTTTAATGTGTGAGGCCGTTTGAAAATTTTTAAATCTTCGTCGTTTAAGGCTTGCACGCCAAGGG
>CAVDQP010000157.1:0-2107 GCA_963611245.1 Holdemanella biformis | reverse complement strand
TTTTTTATTTTCTTCCGTCCACATTTTTGTTCCTTAAATTTAATAAAATATCTTTCTTTAGAAAATATAACACAAAAATAGACAAAATCAACAAAAATAAAAAGGTGAAAATTGTTTTTAAATCTCTCTCAAGCTAAAATGTCTCTAAAGCCGGCCCAAAAGCTGTCGAATAAAAACGCTTTTCAAAAAAATCCTAGCGCTTTTTGCTTTTAGCTTACAACCCCATGTATTTTTTCATAACGGCGTTGATATTTTGCAAATGAGCTTTCGTCATTTCGGTTTCATACCCGTCTGCGTCATAAGAAACCCCGCTGACAGGCGTTCCGTTTTTAAAAACAACCGCTTCTTTTAACCGGCCGTTTTCATAGTATTCCGTTTTAACGCCGTCCGGCAAGCCGTTTGAATAAGGCGTTTTGCTCCACAATCGCCCGTCTTCATGATACCATTTTTCAACACCGGTCGCTTTGCCGTTTTCATACAGAATTTGTTTTTGTAACTTTCCGTTTTTATAAAATTGTTTTTCCTCGCCGTCTTTTTTACCGTTTTTATAAGAAGTTTCGTTCCACAAATTCCCGTTTTTATAGTATTTGTATTCCGTTGTAACGCCCTGTTCGCCGTTTTTATAAAGAACGATTGCTTTTAATCGGCCGTCGGCATAATACCATTTTTCGACTCCTTCTTTTTTGCCTTTTTTATAAGGAGTTTTCATCTTTAATTTTCCGTTTTCATGATATTTTTTGATATTGCCGGAAAATAAATTATCAGAAGCATCGTAACAGACGGTTATTTTTTCATTTTCTCTGCAATATCCCGGCCTATTTGAACAAGAAGTCAGCGAAATTGTAACAGCGCCGACGCCGACGAAAAGTAAAAATTTCTTTGAGAACATTTTTTCATTCCTTATAAAGACAAGCCAAGCCCCGTTTTTCGGACATATTAAATTTTTATAACGATCAATTTTGAAAGTCAACTTAAAAGTCAACTTTTGTCTAAAATCTCCGCCCCGCTTTTATTGAATTAAAAATCCGTATTCATAAACTTTAGGTTTAATTTGGGCGGCAAGTTCTTTTAATTTTTGACGCAAATTTCCAATCAGTTCCGTATAATGTTCGTCATCACTTTTGGCATTCATTTTGCCGTTTTCTTTGCGCCCTTGAAAATAAGCGCGGATATCATAGAAACTGGCATCAGGGTTGGACATAGGTTGCTGATGATAATATTTCCACAATTCACGGCCGGCATCAAATACCGCCTGCGCCGTTGGTGTAAATGTTATTTTGTGGTTGTGAATATAATCTGTCATAAAATGGCTTTCAAATTCATCTTTGACTTCTGTTTCATCTTCGGTAAACGGAATCCAATGATTTATCCCTGCTTCGCAAGTGATATAATTTTGTCCGTGAAATAAAGTAAAAGCCAAACAATCGGACATAAAATTTTTATCTTCTTTCCAACCGTCGTTCGGATATAAAAATTGATCGCGGTCATTTAACCATGTCGCGGGGATACAATGCCGAACGGCCAAAAAAAATACAAGCAGGAATTACATTAGTAAGAGTAAGAGCATGAGCTTTATCACTCACATTGTTTGCTATGTAGCAAAAACTTTGATTTTGAAAGCTTTTTTCTGCCCACTACCAGCTTTTGCATACGGAGGATTGATATAAATCACTAATTTTTTGCGTTTTTCCGGATTATTTATAATGTCCAACAAACCTTTGGGACATTTGTCTTCAAATTTATCATTCAAAAAATCCATTTGAAACACATGACTTTCAAATAAAGGAGCATTGTTATTACGAATTTGGTCTTTCATCACATCAACATCGGCCTGATCCAAGGTGCTGGCCCAAATGTGACTTTTGTTTTGCAGGCCTTTTAATAAGTTTCCCGTTCCCGCGCAACAATCCCACACATAATATTCATCTTGCCAGTCGTCTCCCAAAACATCGGACAGATATTGTTGGCTCAGATTCACCCATTTTTCCGGTGTAAAAAAGGATCCTTTTCGTTCACGCACGTCTTGCGGCACCAATAAATCTCGCCTGTTGATAATATAGTCCCAAAACTCTTTGCGCGGAGGTCTGTCGTATAAATTCCAAAATTG
>CAVDQP010000156.1:1258-2111 GCA_963611245.1 Holdemanella biformis | reverse complement strand
TTGCCGGGACAGATTCCCGGCGGCCTTTCTAACGGCTTGAAATATATACTGGGGGATCAGCTTTCAATTGCCGATTTCTCCTTAGCGGGTCAGTTTTATATTACCGAACGTACCACTCTGGCCAGCGCTGTTTAAGAGTGTATAATTTTCCTGTTTCTTTGGGAGGGTAGAAGATGGTTGACGAAGCTAAACAAAATCCATGCATGAATTTAATTTTTAAATTAGCTTTGCGGATTGAACAAAATTAAATTTGTTGTGTAACGCTTGTTTTTAATCCATTTCTTATTTTGTCTGTATTATGAAAAAATTGGTTGCGATAGATTTGTTTAGTGGTGCCGGCGGCCTCTCTGAAGGCTTTTTAGAAACGGGGAAATATGAATTTTTGGCTCATATTGAGTGGGAAAAGCCGATGGTTGATACTTTGCGTCATAATTTGATTAAACTTTGGAATTATTCTAAGCAAAAAGCTGAAAAAACAGTCATCAGATTTGATGTTCAAAAAATTAATGAGCTTTTCTTTGGGAATTGGGCCGATGAGACAAGAAGAGCTTATGAAAGTTCCAATTCCCCGTTTGTTGTTGAAAACGGTTTAGATGGTCTCATCGGTAATAAGAAAGTGGATGTTATCATTGGTGGCCCTCCGTGTCAGGCTTATTCTTTGGCCGGTCGTGCTCAAGACCCACATTCAATGAAAGACGATTACAGGAATTATTTGTTTGAGAGCTTTGTAAAGATAGTTGATCATTATAAACCTGACATGTTTGTCTTCGAAAACGTCCCGGGAATCTTAAGCGCCAAACCTGGAGATAAGCTGGTTATTAAAAGAATCTATGAGGCTTTTGATAAAATCGGC
>CAVDQP010000156.1:0-1248 GCA_963611245.1 Holdemanella biformis | reverse complement strand
AGATACGAAAACCATCCTTGATGCATAAATCAATTTATTCATCTTCTGATTTTGAGGTGCCGCAAGAGCGGCGCCGCGTGATTATTTTTGGCGTCAACAAAAATGTAAATCTGAAGTTGGAAGACTTCTACGAAGCATTGGATTCACTAAAAGATGAAAAAACCAAAAAAACAGTCAAAGAAGCTATAGGCTGGCTGCCTAAACTTATGCCCGTAAAACAGATTTATAAAAAAGGCAGAATCAACGTTTCCCATGAGCTCGAGGGGAGCGTTTCGATTCCTCTGCACACGCCGCGATACCATTCTGAAAGGGATATGCGCGTATTTAAGCAGTGGTTGGAAAACGACATGAACTCGTGGCCAAATGACAAAAAATTGGAATTTTACAAGCAAACAACCGGCCACGACACTAACCATAATAAATACAGGAGCCTTGAATGGGACAAACCTTCGCCAACGATCGTTTCACATTTGCAAAAAGACGGTCTCATGTTTATCCACCCCGATATTGAACAATTGAGGTCAATCACTATAAGGGAAGCGGCTTTGCTTCAGACTTTTCCATTGGGTTTTGACTTCATTGGTTCCAACCCATATTGCTTTAAGATGATTGGAAATGCTGTGCCTGTTTTGTTCGCAAAAAATATCGCAAAGGCAGTTTACAAAGTCATGGAGGCTAAAGATGAAGGAAATTAACATTCTAATAGCTTGCGAAGAGAGTCAAAGGGTTTGCACGGAATTCAGAAAGCTTGGTTTTAAAGCCTATAGCTGCGACTTGCTGCCTTGCAGCGGCGGCCACCCTGAATGGCATTTTAAGCAGGATGTTTTGGAAGTGATAAAAAATGGCGGCGGCGTTCTTGAAACAGGAGACCAAGCTTACATCCAAGGCAAATGGGATTTAATGGTCGCTCACCCTCCGTGCACTTTCTTGGCTGTAAGTGGGGCGAAATGGTATTATCATCCGGCGGATAAAAACTTGCCCATCGGTCAGCGAAGACCACATCCTGAATTTCCAAATCGCGCAAAAGACAGAGAAGATGGCGCTGCTTTTTTCATGGCTTTGGCTAATGCCAACATTGACCGGATAGCTATTGAGAATCCAGTTGGCATAATGAACACGAGGTTTAGAAAGCCGGATCAAATAGTGCAGCCTTGGATGTTCGGCGATTCGGCGTCAAAAAAAACTTGCCTTTGGCTAAAAAACTTGCCCCTTTTAAAACCAACTGATATCGTTGATCCGGGCGAATAT
>CAVDQP010000155.1:0-2159 GCA_963611245.1 Holdemanella biformis | reverse complement strand
CCGTTCAATTCGTCGGCCTCTTCATCTTTGCTGGTCACGAAAATAACCGGAACTTGCGAAATATGCCTGATTTTTTTCAACACCTCAATCCCCGTCATTCCAGGCATTTTAATATCCAAAAGAACCAGATCGGGCTGTTTTTTTTCAAAAGTCTGCCAAAAAGAAAAACCGTCGGTAAATTGCAAAGACTGATAGCCGTTTTCCTCCAACAGCATACTCAGAGTCGTTAAAATCGCTCTATCGTCGTCCACCAGATAAATCGTTTTCGGCATTTTCTTTCCTTTTTTCTTTCAGAATAAAAGATTTTCCGAAAAAAAACAATTTCTTTTCACAAAAGCAACATATATTTGCTTGCCAAAAACGAAAAAATGAGTATTTTAGAAGGTGTGTTCTCGTAGCTCAGCTGGATAGAGCGTAGGATTCCTAATCCTGAGGCCGTGGGTTCGACTCCCGCCGGGAACACCACTGTTTTTTAAAAATCTTCCTTATTTTTCAAAGAATTATAACGTTTATGAATACATTCCAAGCACGTTTTATGAACGCCTTTTGTAATTTCATAAACAATGCACCGACCGCAACGACAGCTTGAAACGAAACAATCCTCTTTCAACCGCTTCAGATATTGAGAAGTTTTTGCCTGTTCACAATTGATTCCCTGCATAATCTGTGTCACATTTTGAGGCCCTTTTAACAGCAAATATTCCAAAATCCGCATCTTGTCAAAGTTGGCGAAAAGCTTCACTCTGTTCGCCGACATCAATGTGTAATCTTTTGGCAAAAGAGCCTTAAACCCGTCTTGAAGAAAAGCAAAATTGTCCGTCATAATGCCGTAAAGCTTTCTTAAACACACAAAAACACTGGCCGGATATTCTTCACAAACACTGTAATAAATGAACAAGCCTCGCCGTTGAGATTTGACCAGACCCGCATCTTTCATTTTACGCAGACTTTGAGAAACAACCGCCTGTTCTTCCCCCATTTCACGCGTCAGATGTCCGACGCACGAAGGACCATACACATCTAAATATTCCAAAATCCGCAAACGCAGCGGGTGCGCGATATGAATCATACCCCGCACGGCTTTTTTCATGATGTCGACAGGCAACTGCTGCCTGACGGTTGTTTCAAATTGTTCCATAGCCACCCGCTGTTTTTATTTGTCCGCGTTTATTTTCCCGTGTTTATTTTTCAGGGGCGTTCTTTTTCAAAAACGTTTCGACGGTTTCGTCCAACAGAGCCGCGTTTTCCGGCGACCACCCCAACACATAAGTATCGCCGATACAAAATAAAGGCGTTCCCACTCTGTTCCCTAACTGAAACTTTTGAGCGCACTTTTCAAAAAGATTCATTCCTTGTTTTGTTTTAATGTCTTGTTTGGATATTTTTAACGTTTTATGATGTTCTTTCAGATAATCCATCGCCTTATGACAATAAGGACATTCATCATAATAAAAGAAATAAATCTCGTTGTCATTAAGCGCGGTTTGTCTTGCCGCTTTGTCTTGTTGACGGCCGTCGCAACCTGACGCTAAGGCAAGAAAACCCAACATCGCCAAACAACAAAAAATCTTCAATCCCTTTTTCATTTTTTTTCTTCCTTTTTATTTATTTTCATTCAATTTTATCCGATTATTCAATGCAACAATCAACCGCTTTGCGAACGAAACTTTTCATTTTAGATAAAACGCCGGAGGGCTTTGTTTCTTCAAAGGATTCAACCTTTTCGATTTCTTTTTTTCCGAACTCGTCGGTCTTATCGGTCTCATCGGTCATCATTTGGCTGACTTTGTTGGAAAGCTTTTTAATATCTTCCTGATTGTCTTTTATCCATTTGACGTCATCGACGTTCAACATATTCATATTCAGTCCCCAAAACAGACAATACAATTCATACGCTTGATTAAACAGCTTATACGCTTCTGGCTTATGATTCAAACTTTGTTGTTTGGTGCCGACTTCCATCAATCGCATGGCCGACGCCAATAAATGTTTGGAAATACACCACACTTCCCCTTCATAAGACGGAATGATTTTCTGCATTAAAGTTTTGCGCATTTCCCGCACGTCTTCAATTAAATCGTAAAAAGACGTTTTACCGGTCTTGGCGCCTGAAAATACAAGATGCTCTTCAATGGAAATTAAATTCATAATCGCAATGC
>CAVDQP010000154.1:0-2182 GCA_963611245.1 Holdemanella biformis | reverse complement strand
GTTCCACCCTGTCCGGATAAAGTCCTCCTTGTTTATGGCCGATAGGCCGCACTTCAATCCGCGTGCTGTGTATTCCTCTGTCCACCAACCATGACCGCGCCGCCAACGCCCGCGACAAAGACAAACGCCGCGCCTGATTACGGTTTTCGTCTGTTCCCGAAGCATGCGCTTGCAAACGCAGTTTTATTTCTTCTTGTTGTTGCATTAAACGAAAAACTTTTTCCAGCTCAATTTCCGCGGCGCTTTGAATATCCGAAGAGTTCGCCTGAAACAACATCACCCCGAGACATCCTTCGATTCCTTGACACAAATCCGGTTTTTCCGTCGCGTCTTTATGTTTTAAGAAGGACGAAACAGGCAAAATTTCCGGTTCAAAAGAGACTTCGTTTTTTGTAACAGAGGACTCTTCCTTAGCGGTATTTTCCTTTTGTATCGACCATGTATCTTTTTCATCAGAAAGAGGACTGATTTTTCTTTCACTCACACGACCCGCGGGATACGCCACCATCGAAGATGAGTTTTTCAAAACTCCGTCTTTATCATCGGCTTGACTTTTTGCAGCCGTCGTCTTTTTATTTTCGGCGTTTTCGGCATTTTCGGCATTTTGAACCGTTAAATCCTTTTTGGGCGTTTTTGTTTGAATGTCCGTCTCATCAGACAAGGCGCCTGTCAACTTCACAGGTTCTTTATTTCCAGCCGTTTTGGCCTTTTTTTGAACTCCCTTTTCTTTTTTCAAAAAAGCTTTTTGTCCCTCGCTCCCCAAAGGGGATTTTTTTTGAACAAGAGACGGCGTTTTTTCGCCGACAGCTTCCAAAACGTCCCAATTGACGGTCACTCCTTCAGTTTCCTGCGCGTTTGCTTTTATCGACATCAACACCGTCGACAACACCAAAAAACAAAGTGTCTTTTTCATACCGTCCCAGTTCATACCGTTTTCGACCTTTTCTGTTTATTTTGCTTTGTTTTGAACATCTGCCCCGTTTAACAGCTTCAAGGCAGACTCGCCGATAAGATTATTGGTAGCCACCAGTCTTTTTGACTCTGTAATCTTGGAAATTTCCAAATCCCCCGCCAAATTCGAAACAAAACCGCCGGCTTCCTTCACCAACAGAAATCCCGCCGCGGCATCCCACAAAGACAACCCCGTGCCGATATACGCATCTGTTCTGCCGGCCGCCACATTTGCCAATCCCAAAGCCGCCGAACCGAAATTACGCAACACCAAAAAAGCGTCGGCCACTTTTTCCGTCAGAATTGGATTTTTCGGGTGCATATAATTCATTTCCAAAACACAATCCGACAAACGACTTCTTCCGGACACACGCAAGCGCATTGTTCCGGACGGCAACATTAAAAACGCGCCCGTTCCTTTTTCCGCGTAATAAAGTTCGCTTAAAACCGGATTATACACAACGCCCGCGACAATTTCGTCTTTTTCCTTTAATGCCAAAGAAATGGCAAACTGCCCGATAGCGTGAATAAAATTCGTCGTTCCGTCAATCGGATCGATAATCCACGTGAACGGGCAACCGTTTGACGCCGGCACAAATCCTTTTTCTTCGGACAAAAAGCCGTAATCCGGACGGTCTTCTTTCAAACTTTCCATCAAGATTTTTTCCGCCGTTAAATCCGCGACCGTCACAAAATCCTTCGGCGCTTTCTGCATCACCTGTAAATTGCCCAATTCGCCGAAATCGCGAATAATACGGCGTCCCGCTTTTTGGCAAGCTTTTATCATCACATTCAACTGTGCGGAAAGAGAGGAAATAATTTTATCCTCTCTTGTTTGTCTTCTTTTCATCTCTCTGATAAAAGAAGCGTTTGCCAAAGATCTGTGTTCTACTTGAAAAGGCATTATTTTGCTCTTTCAACATAAGAACAATCCGCCGTGGACACGACAATTTTTTCTCCGGCGTTCACAAAAGGCGGCACCGTAATACGCAATCCGTTTTCCAACATCGCCGGTTTATAAGAAGTTGTCACCGTCTGTCCTTTTAAAGAAGGTTCCGTTTCCGTCACGGTTAAAATCACCTGCGGCGGTAAAGTCACGCTGATAGGCCGTCCTTCGATAAAATCGACAACGACTTGCATACCGTCTTGCAAAAACGCCTTGGAATCTCCCATCAAATCCGCGGGCACATTAAACTGATCATAATTTTCAATATTCATTAAATCAATTTCT
>CAVDQP010000153.1:0-2197 GCA_963611245.1 Holdemanella biformis | reverse complement strand
CCATCAAGGTCCGCAAAAATATCCGAGGGCACAGATGAGTATGTATTCTTATTTTTGCGTGGCAAGGCTATCCGATAAGCTGGAAGATCATTTAAAGAGTCTGAAGGTGAATTTGACAGATGTTTTAAATGATTTTCAAAAACAGTATAAAGATTTGCCGGCGTCCATGACAGCTTTTTTTGAAGAAGAAAAGAACGTTTTATCTTGCTTTTCTCAAAAGGCGCCCTCTTTTTTTCGGACGAAATTTTCATCGAATATGACGCAGGCGGAGCTTTCTTTTGCTTTAAGAGATAAAATTTCCCGTTGGACGATTGAAACAAAATCTTGTTTCGGGGATATGTATTCTTCACAAAAAATTACTTTTTCTTCGCCGAATTTTAAATTTATTCGGTCGCAGCTTTTTGATGAAACAGGCGCGGGCAATGAAACTTCTTATCGGTATTGGGATATTTCCATGAACAGGGCGACGTTTGAAAAAAATAAAGTCGGCCTGTATTTAATGGCAAAACAAAAAGAAAGGTAGTTTGTTTTTTCATAAAAAGTAAAAAATAAATTGATTGAAAGGAAAAAGCCGCTATGAACATACATTCTTCTGATGAAAACAAAGTGACCGAACAAAGCGCGGAAGAAAAACACATTCCTCAAAAAGAGACTTTTGTGTTGAATGTCGTGAAAGGGTTGCCTTTTGATCCGGTTCAGGTTTATTTGGATTCTTACACCTTTTTGTTTAAAAATATGCTTCAGAAAAAGACTTTAAGCGTCGAGGAAAAGAAAAATTTTCAAAATCAGCTGTTTTTTGATGCGTCAAAAGAGGATTTTCAGTCTTACATTGAAGAGGAAAGAAATTTTTTCAAAGGATTGAAATTATTGTCCGAACCTGTTGAAAAAAAAGGCAATGCTCATTTGTTTTATGTCTCTGCTTTGGATAAATTTTATTGGTTGAACGAGACAAACGGTATTGTGACGGGGCGCGCCTGTAAAAAAAGGTTTTGGTTAAAAATTGCCGAAGACAAAAAGGATTTTTTCAATCATCTTTCTTTCGCGGATAAAGACGGACATATGTTTTTAAAAGTCAGCGGCGCCGACAAACAAACAGTGTATACGGCTTACTTTAAAGACTATATTCTTGAACATAAAGTCAACGCCAATCAATCGGAGATGAATATTTATCGTTTGGCCGACGGACATCAGGTCAAAAAAGACAGAAAGATTTTTCAAGGATCTTTTTATAAGATTTTGGACAGTATCAAAAGTAAAACAGAAACTTTTTAAGATTTTGTGTCTGTAAAGTTAAAACTCTTTTTCCGTGTTTTGCAAAAAAGCGTGCAGTTCTTGCATATCTTGCGGCATGGGCGTTTCAAAATAAAGGGGTTCCTGACTTATCGGATGAAGAAAGCCTAAAGAAAAAGCGTGCAAGGCTTGCCTTGGAAAAGTGCGTAAAAAAGAAGGCGCGTTTTTAAAAGTCTGCCCATACAATTTATCGCCGATAAGGGAATGTTTTTTGGCGCTCATATGCACGCGGATTTGGTGCGTGCGGCCGGTTTCTAACCGAAATTCCATAAAGGAAGCCAACCCGTCTTTGAACACTTCTTTTGTTTTATAGTGGGTGACGGCCGGTTTCCCGTTCGGGACAATCGCCATTTTCTGCCTATCTTGAGTTGAACGACCGATAGGGCCTTCGACAGAGCCTTCCAACGGTAAAAGCCGGCCCCAGACAAAAGCCTGATACGTTCTTTGAATACTGTGGACGGCGAATTGCTCGGATAATTTTTGATGCGCCGTATCATTTTTGGCTGCGACAAGAATACCGCTGGTTTCTTTGTCAATTCGGTGCACAATGCCGGGGCGCTTAACCCCGCCGATGCCGGATAAAGAACCTTGACAGTGTGCCAAAAGAGCGTTGACTAAAGTGCCGTCTTGAACGCCGGCGGCCGGATGAACGACCATTCCCGCCGGTTTATTGATGACGATGATATCGCGGTCTTCGTATAAAATATCCAAAGGAATGTTTTCCGGTTGAGGAGCGGCCTCTTTTGCTTCGGGCAGATGCAGCGTAAAAAACATTCCCTCTTTCATTTTTAAAGAGGCGTCGGTCGTTTGTTCGACGCACCCTTGTTCAATCAAGGCGCGCAGTCTGTTGCGGGAAATGTCCGGAAAACAATCGCTTAAATACTTGTCCAATCTTTTCCCTTTGTCC
>CAVDQP010000152.1:0-2207 GCA_963611245.1 Holdemanella biformis | reverse complement strand
GTATCAGATGTATCAAAATCGGTTAAAGGCTTTGAATGCCGTTGATTTCGGGGATTTGCTGCTGCTCAGTTTTGAAATTATGAAAAATAATCCGCAAGTCGGCGCTTTATACCAGAATCAATTTAAATATATTTTGGTGGACGAATATCAGGATACCAATGTTATCCAATATTTATGGCTGCGCTTTTTGGCGCGAGGTCATAACAATTTGTGTTGCGTCGGCGATGATGACCAGTCGATTTATTCTTGGCGCGGGGCGGAAATAGAAAATATCCTGCGTTTTTCAAAGGATTTTCCGAACGCTAAAGTCATACGGTTGGAAAGCAATTATCGTTCCACAGAGGCGATTTTGAAAGCGGCTTCCGGCTTGATTGCACATAATAAAGGGCGTTTGGGTAAACAGCTGCGAGTCGCGCCGTCCGGCAATCCAAACGCGACAAGCGCTTGTGAAAAAGTGGCGGTTTACGGTTCTTGGAGCGGAAAAGAAGAAGCTTCTCGCTTGTCTGAACAGATTGAAGAAGATATGCGCCGAGGCGTGCCTTTATCGCAAATTGCGGTGTTGGTGCGCGCCGGTTTTCAAACACGGGAGTTTGAAGAGGCTTTCAGCCGAGAGGGCATCGCTTATAAAGTTATCGGCGGTTTTAAGTTTTATGAACGTGAAGAAATCAAAGATTTTATCGCGTATCTGCGCGTGGTGGCGCAGCCGAAGGACGATTTGGCTTTTCAAAGAATTATCAATAAGCCGAAGCGCGGTATCGGATCTGTGACTTTAAAAACCTTGCAGGAAACGGCTTTGAAAGAAGGGTGCTCTATTTATGAAGCGGTTGAAAAGTCTCCGCTTAAAGGAAAGACTTTGCAAACTCTTTTGACCTTTACTCAACAGATTGATTTTTGGAAAGAACAGCTTGAACAGGAACTGCCTCCGAGCAAGCTGGCGCAAAGGATTTTAAACGAATCCGGCTATCTGCAAATGTGGCGGGAGGAAAATTCCATAGAAGCTCAAGGACGCATAGAAAATTTGAAAGAACTGTTGAATGTGATTGCGTCGGATTATTCGACTTTAGAGACGTTTTTGGACCATGTCAGCTTGGTGATGGATACAGATGAACAGGATTCGGAAGAACATGTGTCCATTATGACTTTGCATGGCGCCAAAGGATTGGAATTTGATATTGTGTATTTGCCGGGGTGGGAAGAAGGTCTTTTCCCACATCAGAAATCTTTGGAAGAATCGGGCGATGACGCTTTGGAAGAAGAACGCCGGTTGGCGTATGTCGGCTTGACACGCGCGCGGAAAAAAGCGTGCATTTCTTTCGCGGCAAACAGATTGGTTTACGGAAAATGGCAAAGTTCCGTTCCGTCTCGCTTTATTGAAGAATTGCCGTCCGAATATATAGAGCTGCATACTCAGCAGGGAATAAGGTCTGATTTTTCTTCTGCCGGCGGATATGAAGATGAAGCGGACGCCGATTCTTTTTTTGATTCTTCTTTTTTGAAAAATGAAAATCGGGGATATTTTTCAAGAAATGAGCCGTCTTTCGGAAAAACGGCACCTGTTTTTTCTTCTCGTTTGGAAAAACAACAGGAATATAACGGTATCAAAAGAGGAACGCAGGTGTATCATGATACTTTCGGTTATGGGACGGTTATGGCTGTGGAAGGCCCGAAACTCGACATTTATTTTGAAGGTTTGGGACGAAAAAAAATTATGGCTCAATATGTCGAAAAAATAAAATAAAAAAAATTATAAAAAAATGTTGACATAAAATAAAAAGTTTGTTATAAGTGACTCATTACAAGAAAAAATAACAACAGGAGGAACAAAATGGACTACGACTACACACGGTATATCAGCTCAATCGGAAAAATTGAAAAGGCGCGGAGATATTTCGCAGACCGCGTTGCCAGCCCTCAATATTCATCTTCAATGATAAATGAAGATAAAGTTAAAGAGATGGAACCTAAGAGTGTCAAAACGCCTGAACAGGAAAAAATTGAGGCTAAAATGCGTGAAGCCAGACAAGCGGCTTTTAATAAAAAGTTAAGAGAAGAAAAAACTGAAGAGAATAAACAGAAGAAAGAAAAAGATGTAAAAGTTATCAATGGGGTAGTTTTCACGCGTGAGGATATGAAACGGGTTTTGAATAGTCCGGCCGCTTTGAAAAAATTATCTCAAAACACAAAATGATTAGGCAATAATCCGCTTT
>CAVDQP010000151.1:0-2213 GCA_963611245.1 Holdemanella biformis | reverse complement strand
CTTCAAACGGAAATGATTTATATGAAAAAGTCAAAATTTTTCCGAGCGTGCAAACCTTGGCCTCTTTGACGGAACAAGTATCAAGAGATATTTAATTTTCAGAGACTTTCTTTATGGACGGAGAAGTGTGCGCGATTTAATGAAACAAGTGACAACCGCGTCGGTTCTGGAAAGAAACCTTGTCAGACGCTTTTTAAATTCTTTTGCAAACCGAATCGGGCAACTCTTTATTGAGATAAACACCTTCCGATTTGTCAGCTGCGGAATATTTTCTTCTTCTGTCTTCCGGCAACTGCCGATAGACAGGTTCCTTGATTCACCGTTTCTTTATTCAAAGTCTTTTTCTTGAAACGTGTATTCTTGGCCGCAAAATTGGCAAGTGACGGAAATGGTGCCGTTTTTGTATAAAGAATCGCGTTCTTCCTTTGAAAATTGTTTTAACATTTCTTCCACTTTTTCTTTTGAACAGCGGCATTTAAAAACAATGTCCTTTTTCGGAAAAATTGTTAAATCATGTTCATGGAACAAACGAAAGAGCAGCTTTTCCGGCAACAGTTTTTTATCAAACAGTTCTTCTTTTTTCAAAGTTTTTAAAAGAATGTCCGCTTCTTCCCACTTGTCGATAGTATTGTCCGTCAACAAAGTGTTTTTCTTTTCCGGCATTTTTTGCACCATAATACCGCCGGCGGCGTAATGGAACGAATCGCCTTGTTCTCCGAAAGGAACGGCTTGACTGAATAACATAATTTGAGTCAACAGTTGTTCCGATTGGCCGAAATATTTCACGGCGCATTGAGCGAGGGTTTCGCCTTCCAAAGCAACGACTCCTTGATATCTTTCCGTTTGGTTGTAAGGCGAATCGGCGATAAAAGAAAGCGTGCCTTCGCCAAAAATTTCCCGAACGCTTTTCGCTCCTTCCGGCAATTTATCTTCGTTATATTGAGCGTAAGCGCGGATTTCATAGGAGTCGGTCACATCAACCACCAAAAGAGAAACGGGACCATTCCCTTGTATTTGCAGAGTAAAAATTCCCGTATATTTAATGGAGTCGGCCAACATACAGGCTAAAGTAATGCTTTCCGCTAAAATCTGCGCGACAAGCGGCGGATAATGACGACGCGCCAAAAGCTCGTCCATAACGGAATCGATTTTCACATACCGGCCTTTAAATAAAGCGCCGTCAATGACAAAAGGTAAAATTAAATTCATGGACATTCCCTTTCTTTTTTGTTTTAATATGGAGCGAGTTTTTCGGAAAGTCAATACTTCGGAACGTCCACGCTATGAGAAAATGCACACAAAAAAGTTTATATAACAAGGCTGTTTTTTATTTGTCCCGTTATGCCAGCAGCAGCGAAAATTTGCGCTCGATTTTGGAAAAAAAAGTTTTGAAAGCCAAACAGCAAGGACAGGATATCTCTTTGGAAGAAGCGTCCCCTTGGATTGACGATATTTTGATGAAAATGGTTCAATTAGGGTATTTGGACGATGACAGATATTCCGCTTCAAAAGTCAGGACTCTTTTGGAGTCGGGGAAATCCTCTCGCTTTATTCAAATGAAATTACGACAAAAAGGTTTGTCGGAAGAACAAATAACAGAGGCTTTCGCCGAATACGAAGAAGAAAACGGCGTCGCGGCCGATGAAACGGACTTGAAAAACGCTGTGCGTCTGGTGCGTAAAAAGCGAATCGGTTTTTTAAGACCTCAAGAGGAAAGAGCCTCTTTTTATCAAAAAGATATGGCGGCGTTGGCGCGAGCGGGCTTTTCTTTTGAAACGGCTCAAAAAGCTTTAAACGGCGAAGAGGACAATTGATATTTTCCTCCTTTAATTTGTAATAAAATCAAAGACGTATCGTCCGTTAGCCGTCTTCTTTGTGCAGTAACAAAGAAAGGCACAAAGGCACGGCAATCAGCGCCGGCCCGAGAATCGCCAAAAATAAAGGAAAAGTCTGTGAAACGCCCAGAGCGCTCATGACGGTTGTTGAAAAAAACAAACAAAAGCCGCAAATAACGGCTTCAATGATTTTGAAAAGAATCTTCCCCTGTCGATTATTCGGCGTTAAGCAGAAAACGGCGGAAATTAACACCATAATCATCAAATAAAACGGGGAAGCCAACAACGAGTAAAAATGACTGCGGTGTTTTAAAGAAGAAAAGCCCGATGCATCGAAAAATTCAATGGTTTCCGGCAATTTCCAAAAAGAGGTTATAT
>CAVDQP010000150.1:0-2229 GCA_963611245.1 Holdemanella biformis | reverse complement strand
ATATAAGAACGGGATTTTTTATTTTCAAGGCGTTTTGAAAAAAATATTGAACATTTTTAAACGCTTTTGTTTTTATTTTGACTTTCAAAGATGAAAATTCTTTATTTTAAAGGAAAAATAAGATAAAGGTAAAAAAAGAAATACCGCCTTTATCGGGCAAAAAAATAAAATTGAGGGTAAGATTTAAGAAATGATATATTTTTCTTTTGAACAAATAAAACCGCTTCTTGGGGCATACGGACCGGAACTGGTTTGTTCTTTAATTTTGATTTACGCCTTAAAATATTTAAGACGATTGCCGGAAGCGTCCGAAGGGACTTTATCCGTTTCTTACGCCTTTTTGATTTTGGCTGTTAAGGATTTTATCTATCTTTTGTGGCCTTTTTTTATGCAAGGAATACCCTATATTTTTCTTTATCTCATTTCGCTTGCGCTTCAAACGTCCGCCGGCGTGTTTTTTGTGCTTGCCGGTTTGCAAATCGCCCGCATTCCTTTTGTCAATAAGAAGGTGGCGCCGTATTTAACGGTTTTTTGTATTTTGAGCGTGATTTATGTTTCTTTTATTTCTCATAACGCTGTTTTAAGAGAGATTTTGCCGTTCGTGGTGTTGGGCGTGTCTTGTCTGGTGCTCGGAGTGTTTTACTTTGCCGCCAAAAGAAACAGCGCGTCTTATGAACTGCGGTGGATGGGGTTGGCTTTCGTTATTTTTTCCGCGTGGCAGTTTCATAAGGTCATTCCGGCCACGAGAGTTTATTCCGATTGGGGTTTGGAGACGTGCGTTTATTCCTTTATGGCTTTTTGCATTTTTTATACGTCCAACCTTTTGTTGCAAAAACAATTTTCTCTTTTGGAATATGAAGCTTTTTCCAGCAAGTCTCGCTTGCGGTTGATTATACAGTCGTCGCCGTTTCCCGTTGTTTTTTCCAGATTGAAGGATAATCGGATTATTCTTTTAAATTCAAAAGCGGAGGAATTGTTCCAAGTCCGTTATAAAAAGGATTTGAAACTGCAGGATTTTCTTCAAAATGAAAAAATCATTAAAGAAATTATTTCAAAGCTGGAAAAAAATCCGACTTTGGACAGAATGCAGGTAATGATAAAGTATTCTTCCAATAAAAATATGTATTTGCAGGTGTCGGCTCGGATTATTGATTTTGAAAATGAATTCTGTCTTTTTATCGCTTTGCAGGATATTACGGAACAAAAAGAAAGAGAAGCTCTTTTATACGAACAGGCGACGACGGATTCTTTAACCGGTTGTTTGAACAGGCGGCAATTTATGGAAATGGCGGAAAGAGAGCTTCAACGGTTTTGGCGCTACAACACGTCGTTTTGTCTGTTGGCCATTGATTTGGACAATTTTAAGGTAATCAATGACACTTACGGTCACCCCGTCGGAGATTCTGTTTTGCAATCCATTGGTTTTGCTTGGAAAAAACTGATTCGCGCCTCGGATATTTTGGCGCGTATGGGCGGAGATGAATTTGTTCTTTTGTTGGTGGATTGCGATGAAAAAAGAGCTCAAACGGTTTTCGGACGGCTTCAAGAAGCTTTGAAAATGATTGCGTTGCCGGCGACGGAAAATAATTATATCCCGTTGGAAATGAGCGCGGGCTTGGCTTTTTCTTCTCCTTTAAATGATTTGGAAAAGACTTTGAAAATTGCGGACGACGCTTTGTATGTGGCCAAAAAAACCGGCAAAAATAAATTGATTGTCGCGGGGTCTCAGGAAGCGGAAGCCTTTATCAATAAGGGAAAGAACAATAATAAAGTGATTAACACGGCCATTGATAATGTGGTGGAGGAAACTTTGTCTGAAATCAATACTCTTTTGGAACAAATGAACAAACCGAAGATTATGAATCTTTCTCAGACATTGAAATCGACTTATTTATCGGGGCAGGATAAAGAAGAACAAAAGTGATTTTCGATTTTTCAAACTTTTTTTTCCGGTTTAAAAGGAAATTCCGGTTGTTTGTTTTTCCTCTTATCGCGTTGATTATCGCCGTGTATTTCATTTATCACGCGGTGGAAGGGCCTCGCGGATTAAGACGATATTTTGAACTGAAAAGACAAATTCGGTTGGAAAAAAGCATTCAAGAATTGACGGAACAAAAACGCAAAGAAATGGAATTGAAAATAGACCGTTTATCCGTTGAACATATGGACACGGATTTTTTGGAAGAACAAGTCAAACGTTCTTTGGGCGTCGGACAGGAAAATGAATAT
>CAVDQP010000149.1:0-2402 GCA_963611245.1 Holdemanella biformis | reverse complement strand
CGGCTATACACTCTGATGAGTTGTTTTTTATAGCAAAAAACGAGGTTTATTTCTAAAGCGTTCTATCGCCTCAGCGACGACATAGATGACCTTTTTCCCTTATCAAAATTTGAAAAATAAAAAATCCGAATCGGCAAAAACGACTCGGATTTTTGCAGAGAAAATAAATTTTATCTTTTTTATGAAAAAATTTCAGGTCTTTTTTACCCTTTATATTTTCATAATTTTTTGCAACAGGTCATCTAAATGTTCAACACTGTCAAAATGAATTATCAAATCGCCGGATTTTCCTTCCCAGCTGATTAAAACAGAGGTATTCAAAACAGTGGATAAATCTTCTTCCAACGACAGAATATCCGCCGGTTTATTCGGCGACGGGATAATTTTTAATCTGGGAGGGCTGGCCTTTTTTTCTTTTGGAGAAAGCTTTTCTTGAACCAGCTTTTCCGTCTGACGAACATTCAACCCCTTTTGTATCACCTTTTGAGCCAAAGCAATAGCGTCCGGTGCCGTTAAAAGAGCTCGCGCATGGCCGGCGGACAACTTGCCGTCAATGACCTCTTTTTTAATTTCCTCCGGCAAATCCAGCAAACGAACCATATTGGCGATATGACTGCGACTTTTTCCGACTACTTTGGATAACTGTTCCTGCGTATGAGAAAATTCTTTCATTAAACGAGCATAGGCTTGTGCTTCCTCCAGAGGATTCAAATTTTCTCTCTGTAAATTTTCAATCAAAGCGACTTCCAAAGAATCCTTATCCGAAAAATCTTTAATCAAAACAGGAACTTCCTTCAATCCCGCTTGTAAAGACGCGCGATAGCGTCGCTCACCGGCTATAATTTCAAAATATCCGGTATCCTGCGGACTTTTTCGAACAAGAAGCGGTTGCAAAACTCCTTTTTGAGAAATGGAATTGATAAGATCTTGCAAGGAATCTTCCGAAAATTTATGTCTCGGTTGGAAAGGTCCCGCGCGCAATAAATCAATGCTGATATATTCGATTTTTTCCGATTCGTCTTTGGAAAAATCGGAACTGTCCAAAGAGACTTCTTCTCCCAATAAAGCAGATAACCCCTTTCCTAAACCAATTTTTTTGTCTTTCATTCAAAAGCTCCTTTTTCTCTTTTCAAAAATTCCGAAGCCAGCCGAATATACGCCTGAGCGCCCGTGCTTTTCCAATCATACAGCAAAACAGGCTTTCCATGAGACGGTGCCTCCGGAATTCTGACATTTCTCGGGATAATGGTGTCGTAAACTCTATGGCCGAAAAAACGGCGGACGTCTTCCGCAACCGACGCGGATAAACGGCTGCGCGTGTCAAACATCGTCAAAACGAACCCGTTAATTTGCAAAGAAGCGTTAAAATTTTTTCTGATTCGCTCAACGGTTTTGACTAAATCGGCGACACCTTCCAACGCTAAATATTCGCATTGAATGGGAATTAAAATATATTGCGCGGCCACAAGAGCATTCACGGTTAAAAGCCCGACAGCCGGCGGACAATCAATAAAAATATAATCATAATGAAGCGCGTCGTCCGTTAAAACCTTTTTTAACTCGAATTGAGGATTTTCTTTTTGGCCTAATTCCATATCTATGCCGCCCAATTCCATAGAAGACGGCAAAACTTCCAAAGAAGGAACATTAGTCGGCAAAACGCTTTCGGATAATCGACTTTCACCGGTTAAAACAGTATAAGAACTGTTTTCTTTTGCCGCCCGTTTTAATCCAAAGCTGATAGTTGCATTGCCTTGAGAATCTAAATCAATCAACAGGACTTTTTTATCTAAAGCTGCCAAAGCCGTCGCCAAATTGACCGCCGTCGTCGTTTTGCCGACTCCGCCTTTTTGATTAGCTATGGCAATAATCTTAGGCTTTTTCAGATTCATTTTTTATCTCCGATATTTTTAAAATCACTCCGTTTTCATAAACAGAACTGGGAATTTCTTTCATATTCATACGATATTTTTTTTCGGCTTCTTGAATTTCTTTCGCGCTTTTTTCTCCTTTCAGAAAAAGACAAACAGATTCCTTTTTTAAAAAAGGAATAGAGTAAGTCATTAAAACAGACAAAGGAGCTAAAGCTCTGGACGTAATAACATCTGCTTTTAAATCTTTTATTTGTTCAATACGTTGCCGATGGATATGCACTTGCACCTGACAGACTCGAGCGACTTCTTGCAAAAAAGCGGCTTTTCTTAAATCACTTTCAATTAAATGAATGTCCATTTTATTTTGTTTATCCGGATTTGTTTGATCCAAAAGAGCCAAAACCATTCCGGGGAAACCCGCTCCACTGCCTAAATCCACCAAAACGCCGGCATCTTCCGGAATAAAAGAATAGAGTTGCGCCGAATCGGCAAAATGTCTTTTTTCAATATCTTCTAAAGTAGAGGAGC
>CAVDQP010000148.1:0-2417 GCA_963611245.1 Holdemanella biformis | reverse complement strand
GCCATCACCGTTGTTCCAATCGATCCGAATTCAATCATATCCGGCGCTTTTATTGTGTAAGGACCGAAATATCGATTTAGGACTTTCCCGAAAAAGTGTTTTCCTTGTTCGTCAAAACTTAAAAAGATTTCGGCGGGGGCGCCTTCTTTTTGAATCAGTCGATACGTGTTGCCGTTTAACAAAAATACGGGTTTTTGACAAGCTGTCGTCAACAATCCCAGCAAACAGACCATTTTCAGATATTTTTTGATATTCATGAGTGTCCTTTTTGTTTTTATTGTTTAGAATACAGTTTTCCGAAACGTTCGGCGATAATATCCGCCGTTTGCCTTAAAAGCCGGCTGTAACCGGACGCGATTTGTTCATAGCTGTCGCCCAAAGGCTGGTGCAGGTTGTTGCGCCACGTGTAAAGCATCTGCCCTTTTTTGTTGTAAATGGTCCACCATACTTCCATGACAATGCGTTCGTTAAAGGTGGCTTGCAACTTGGCAATGTCCGCGACGACCCGATAATCGTAATTTTGAGAATAAGAAGTCATCGGCATCACTTGTGTGTTTTTCAAAGACAAAAGCAAATCTTCCGCCAAAACGCGTTGCATGGAATCCGACAAAGGTTCAATCCACCGGTTGTATTCGGACACATCAAGTTCAAAGCCGTCCGGTTGAAATGTCACGATTTGAGGTTTATCCAAATAACCGGGGAGAGAAACGGAATCCACGACAATCACCGTTCCTAATTTTAAAGCGCGGGCGTTTTGTGAAGGAGGCAACGCCGTCAGATTGTAAAATTTTGCTTGGCGGCTGGAAGCGCAACCGGTCAACAGTCCGCCGATAACAACCAGCGCAAAAGTAAAAAGTGTGCCGAATATTTTTATTTTTTTCATTGTAAATCCCCTTGTTTTTTCAAATGTCTTTATTTTATAGAACGGCTTTTTAATGTCAATAGCCTTTTCGTTTGCCTCGGAGCAAAGTTTCCGGATTTCTTTCGATATAATCGGCAAAATTGCGTAAAGAAGAGGCGGTCGCGCTGATTTCTTTTAAAGTTTTGTTTATTTGCGTCATAGTTTGTGCGCCGTTCAAAGAATCCGCAAAAGCGTTCATCTTTTTTGTTAAGTCGGCTAATTGTTTCATCACTTGAGGTGAATACGTATTCAAAGTTTCCAAAAAACCGTTCAGCCGGAAAAAGCTTTCTTTAATCGGCAATTCTTGTAACCCTTTAAGCAGTTCTCCCGTGGAAGATAAAATCGTCGGGATTTCCACAATATCCAAGTTTTTATCCGTGTTTCTGAAAACGGCTTGCGTGTCTGAAGACAGGCTTAACGCTATCATCAGTTGGCCTGTCAATATATTCAAAGTTGTCAGTTTCGCGCGTAATCCTTTTTCCACCAACATTTTTAAAAAAGCCGGTTTGTCTTTGACTTCTTGCGCGCCGCTGATTTTGAAAATCTGGTTCGAAGTCAGACGAATAAAAACCGGCGTTTGAAACGTCATTGTTGCCATATCCATTTCCAAATCTATTTTAATGACACGCCCGATTTCAACTCCTTTCAATACAACGGGAGCGCCGATATTCAATCCGTTGACGGATTCGGTAAAGTAAAGGACAATCAGGTCTTTTTGTTTAATAAAAATCCTGTCCGATAAAAAAGTCAGAATAAAAAAGGCAAAAAGCGCTATGCCCGTTAAGGTAAATAAGCCGATAAGTTTTTTATTTGGAGTTTTTTTCATTTTCATTCACCGTTCTTGTTAAAAAGTGCCGTGTTTTTTCATTCGGAGGGTGGCGGAGCAAGTCTTTCGGATTGCCTTTTGCGATGATGGTCTTTGTTTCTTCGTCCAAAAAAATGGAATTTGTTCCGATAGCGAAGATAGATTCCAGTTCGTGCGTGACAATGACGATGGTGGTTCCTAAATTTTGGTTGATTTGAATAATTAAATCGTCCAGCAGACGAGAGCTGACAGGGTCTAATCCCGCGGACGGTTCGTCAAAATAAACGATTTTCGGATCTAAAGCCAAAGCTCTGGCCAATCCGGCTCTTTTTTTCATACCGCCGCTGATTTCCGACGGGTAAAAGTCCTCAAACCCTTCCAGTCCGACAAGAGCCAGCTTTAAATGCACAAGTTCGTCTATTTCCGCCAAAGAAAACGCCGAAGATTGTTGCAAGGGCAGGGCGATGTTTTCCGCCAAAGTCATGGAACTGAACAAAGCGCCGCTTTGATATAAAACGCCGCTTTTTTTCATAATGTCTTTTTGTGTTTTTTTATCAGAACGCCAAAAATCCGTTCCTTCAATGCAGACGGATCCTTCTTGCGGGCGTTTTAATCCGATTAACGCTTTTAACAGAGTGCTTTTTCCGGAACCGCTGGCCCCCATGATGATAAAGATTTCTTTTTTTTTGACTGTAAAAGATATTTTTTTCA
>CAVDQP010000147.1:0-2446 GCA_963611245.1 Holdemanella biformis | reverse complement strand
TCAATAATAAAAGCGCCCGCCTGTCTTAAACTTTCTTTTTTCGAGGCGGCCGTTTCTTCCGGCGTGGTGATAATCGCGCTGATATTGCCCATGTATCGGCGATAAGGAACGGAAAATCCGGCAATGTAGGCCAATAAAGGCTTTGGATTTTTTAAAGTTTTGTAAAGGTGCGCCGCTTGTTGTTCTTGCGTGCCGCCGATTTCGCCTATCATTAAAATGCCTTCCGTTTCCGTGTCTTGTTGGAATAAGGAAAGACAATCGACGAAAGACAAACCGACCAAAGGATAAGCCCCGATGGCAACGCATGTTGAAACGCCGATATGGTGCGCGTTCAAAAGATGAACGGCTTCATAGGTTAAAGAACTGGAACGCGCCATAATGCCTAATTTGCCGGTGTGGAAAAAAGAAGAAGGCATTGTGCCGGCGTTGCATTTCGCCGCGGGAGAAATAATTCCCGGCGAGGCCGGACCGATGAGCCGGCTTTTGGAATGTTTCATCAGCGTTTTGATTTTTAAGGCGTCTTGAACGGGAATGCGTTCGGTCGGACAGATAATCAGAGGAATTTCCTCTTCCACCGCTTCTTTTAAATCCTGATAAGCGGAGGAAACCGGCGAATAAACAATGCAGACGTCGGGATGCAGAACTTCATTGGCTTCTTTGATTGTTTTAAAAACGGGAATATCTCTGACAAAATCTTTTTGAATTTCTTTTGATATGACACCCATGATTTTTGTTCCGTAATCCAGCGCCCTTAAAGTATGATAAATCCCAAAAGAACCGGTGATGCCGGTGCAAACGACTTTTGACGTCTCAGAAACCAAAATACCCATTACATAATCTCCTCGACTGAACGAACAATGCGCCGCGCGGCATTTTCAAGCGTTTCTTCAATGATAAACGGCAAACCGGATTGTTCCAAAATACGCCGGCCGGAATGGGCGTTTGTGCCGTCCATACGCACAACCAAAGGCATTCCGATGCTGATTTCCCGACAAGCACTGACCAACCCTTGCGCCGCCAAATCGCACCGCGTGCTGCCCCCGAAGATGTTGACAAAAATTCCTTCGACATCAGGTTCGCTGAGCAAGGTTTTAAAAGCTGTTTCCACTTTGTTTTTGCCGGCTCCCGTTCCGATATCCAAAATTGTGGACGCGTGGCCGTTGCAAATATCCAAAATATCCAAAGTTTCCATCACCAGACCGGACCCGTTGACAATACAACCGATGTTGCCGGTCAGTTTGATATATCGAAAATCGTTGGCTTGCGCTTTTTTGGCTTGAGGATTTTCTTCCTGTTCCATCAGATCGCTTAAATCCTTGTGGCGATTCAAGGCGTCCGGGTCAACGGAAATGCGGCCGTCTAAAGCCACCAAAAGATTCTGTTTCGTCAAAGTCAGCGGATTTATTTCCACCTTAAACGCGTCATAATGCGTAAACAAAGAATAAAGAGATTCCAAAATTTTTCCGACTTGTTCTGTTTGCTTGGGTTCAAAAAGGCCAAAATCAGCCGCGATGGCCTCTTTATAAAGACCGTCGTAAGGCTTTGTTAAATCCAATTCGTATTTTTTCAGCAAAGAAGGGTTGAGAGAAAGCCGCTGTTCGAATTGCGAACCGCCGGTTTTGCAAACGCCGAAAAAAGCTTTTTCTTCTTTAAAGTCAATAAAGATAGACAAGTAAAGAGAAACTTTTTCTTCGCAATATTGTTCGACATATAATCGCGTGACTTCCTGACCGAAGGTGCCGGTTTGCGGTGTGACGAAAATCTGACCGAGCATATGAGACGCTTGCAGACGGACTTCGTCCAACGAATGAACGAATCGGATACCGTTCTGTTTATCCGGCAACCCTTTGAAATAGCCTTTTGTTCGTTCGCAAGACAGAACCTGTGCTTTAAGAACCCATGCGCCTCCTGCGATTTTTTCGGCGACAGCGACCGCTTCGTCCGGCGTATAGCACACGCCCCCTTTAAGAATGGGAAGTCCGAACTGTTTGAACAGTCTTTTGGCCTGATATTCGTAAATATTCATTTTTTTCTTTATAAATCGTTCAGTTCCGTTAAAATACCTTTATCTTTTTAGGAGTGTAACAGATGAAATCGATTTATCAACTTTTTTTCTTTTTTTTCATAGCTGTCGGCTTTTGCTTTTTTTTGCAAGCGTGTGAACAGACGGCTCCTTTTGTGGATTCAAGAAGGGAAGCGGGCCGGCTTTACAAGGTAGGACAATCAACGCCGGACAGAGTGGCGATTTGTTATCGGTTTTGGAAGGCTCAAAAAGAAATTATTTTGCAAAAAGCGGAACAAGAATGTGCCAAAACCGGTAAAATTCCTGTTTTTGACGGTAAAAAGATTTTTAATTGCCGCTTTGTTTCTCCGAATACGGCTTTTTTTAAGTGCGTTTTACCTCAAACAAATAAAAATAAAGATTGACCTTTGAAAAAAAATAGAG
>CAVDQP010000146.1:0-2521 GCA_963611245.1 Holdemanella biformis | reverse complement strand
GGATATAACAAATAAATATATTGAAACGGAGTGCAAAAACACAGTTATTCAACATTTTACACCGAAAAAACCGTGGTTGCATCAAAACATATTGAATGAAGAAGATTTTTGGTTCTTTGCCATGAGAACCCCTTTTGGAAAAGGGTTGGAAATTAAATTACAAAATTCCATGTTTATCCCCCCTTTTAACAAAAAGAAATATAGTCTGTTCGGTTTTTTGCCGCTGCTAACCGTGAAAAAAAAGAACAAAACCACCCGATATAAACTGTTCGGGTTTTTACCGATAATGAAGAAAAAGGAAGGATAAAGAATGAAAATAGGAATTGTTACGGCCTATGATGAACATGAAGCCAATTCGGAATACTCAAAAGCTTTGAAGGAAGAATTTGAACGTCAAGGGCATTCTGTTGAAATTTTAAGGCTCCCTTTTAGTATTTTTCCGGTTCCCTCTTACTCTATGCAAAAACTGGCCGAACACTTAATTGATGAAATGGTCGAAAAAATAAAACATCTGGATTATGTCAATATTCAATTCGAAATTGGACTTTTCGGAACAAATTGTAAGGATGTTATGAGAAGAATGAATAAGATATTTTCTGTATGTAAAGAAAATTCTTTTTCACTGACGCTCCATTCTCAAGTACATTTTGACACGAAAAAAATAAAGAAAAGCCCACTAAAAACTTTTTTTACGAAATTAAAAAAAAGAAGTCTTCCTTTTACACAAGGAAATATACAAAGATTACTTTATCAGGTATTATCTAATGTCGTTGCAAAAAAAGGATTGATTATTACTCATACCATACGCGCCAGAAACGGTGTTTTATCAGCCTTTCCAACCGCCAATATTCAAGCGTTTCCTCTTTGTTACAAACAGTTAGCAGACATCAAAAAACAAAAAGCAGCTTTTGATATCACACAATACAAAAAAGAAAAAGGCCTTATTTTGGATAAAAACACTAAAATCATCGGGGTATTAGGCGCATTTACTCCATGGAAAGATTTGTTGACCTGTGTCAAAGCGCTCTTGTTGCTGCCGGAAAACTTTCATCTCTTTTTCTTTGGTGGTCAGCATTATATGGATATTAAGTATTCCCCGCAGGGATTAGAAAGAATATCTGCCTTACAAGAACAAATTTTTACGCTCGGTTTGCCAAAACGCGTGCATTTTATGGGGTTTCAAGCAACTTCTGACGATATGTTCAAAGCACATCTTTTTTGTGATTACATTATTCTGCCCTATACCGAGGTTGGAGAAGAGGGTTCAGGTTCTGCAAGTAATGCGCTTGAAACCTGTGAAAATGTTTTTATGACACGCAATTATACTTTTGATGAATTGAAAAAATTTACAGGGGAATCGTTCTTTTCCTTTGATATGGGAAATTGGATGGAGCTGGCTGAAAAAATTAAATCTTTGCCAGACAAGCAAACTATTCTAAAAAATAGAGAACTTTATTTTGAAAAATATAATATGGAAAATATGGTAAAAATGTATCTTTCCGTTTTAACAGATGAAAGAATAAAAAAATGAAAATCGGGATTATTTCAACATTCGGAGAAGCAGAAGCAAACGGTTCTTATTCTTGCGCGCTGAAAAACGAATTTATTCGACAAGGACATGAAGTCAAATGTTTTGAGTTATCGTTTGATGTTTTTTGTCAGTCTTCTTCTTCAACACACAGTTATGCTGATAAGCTCATTAACGAATGGAAAAATGATTTAAAAAATTATGATTACATTTCCATTCAATATGAATTTGGTCTTTTCGGGACGGACATTGCTGTTGTTTTACAACGCGTTTCTTCCTTAATTGACGCCTGTAAAGACAATTGTTTTTCCGTCACATTTCACAGAATTGATCTCAATGAACCGCTTATTGAATATAAAAAAATAAAAAGAAAAGGTATAGACCGCCTTTTATGTAAATTAAAACTGAAAAGAAAATATGAAAAAGTTACAGCCCTTACCTTTGATACGTTGACCAGAGTATTTTTGAAAAAAATAGTTGAAAAAAAGGGAGTGGCTATTGTTCATACCAAAAGAGATGAATTAAAAATCAAAGGAGAATTTCCGGAAATTGATGTTGTCAGTCATCCTCTGACTTATTTTACACCGGAAGATATAAAAAACAAAAAACAATCTTTTTCTAAAAGCGATTTCAAACAAAAATTTGGCATTAAAGAAAATAAGTCCGTTAAAGCTATCGGTGTTTTAGGGACTTTTCATCCGTGGAAGGATTATACAACGTGCGTAAAAGCGTTAAAATTGCTGGATAACTCTTATCATTTGTATATCTGGGGCGGAGCGCATAAATTACACTGGGCACAAGAACCTACCGGATTACAACGAATTATGCAACTGCAAGATTTTATAGCCGCTCAAAATTTAACCGACCGAGTGCATTTTATGGGTGTTTTACCAAAAGATGAAGATTTAATGCAGGCTTTTATATTTTCGGATTATGTTATTCTTCCTTATGCGGAAGTCGGGGAAATGGGCTCTGCCAGCATGGGAAATGCTC
>CAVDQP010000145.1:0-2549 GCA_963611245.1 Holdemanella biformis | reverse complement strand
GTATACTCCCCTTATCTGCTCTCCAAAAGCCCTTATGGCGAAATTGGTAGACGCGACAGACTCAAAATCTGTTGATGGTAACATCGTGCTGGTTCAAGTCCGGCTAAGGGCACCATAAGAGAGCATTCAACAGCATCGTTGAATTTTTAACTCCTGAATATTTGTCTGCTTTCTGATACAGAAGGCAGTTTTTTTTATGGCTTTATTTCCTTTTTTTAAGGCGCTTTTATTTTTTTAAGTCAAAACGAGCAAGCAAGCGGTTCAGATTCGCTTGAATTGCCGACGCCTTATTTTAACATTCAAATTCCAATCCGTCGAAGCAAGGTCGGATATTTTGGGGCAAGGCCGCGCACAACGCATCATAATCCAAGCTTTCCCCCATATGAGTCAAAAATACTTTTTCAATACCGAGCTTTTCCGTCCAATAAACAATGTCATTTAAATCCAAATGCGGTGATTTACCGTAGTGTTTTTTCATAGAAGTGCATTCAACAACCCATACTTTCACACCCGTTAAAGAATTGGCCACTTCTTCCGTTATTTGACTGATATCCGTATTATAAGAAAAATCGCCGAAACGAAAGCCCGTGCTTTTTCCTTTTCCATGGATTTGTTCTACCGGTATAATGTCAAAAGGACCGACTTGAAACGTTTTTCCGAATTCTATCGTGTGCGCAGATAAGTGCAATAACCACGCGTTACTTTCCGAATACGGCAAAAAACCATAGCTGAATACTTGACGAAAACGATTGAGCGTGTCTTCGGATAAATAGATGTCAACGCTTTTTTTCGTTAAAAGAGAATAGCCTCTTAAATCATCGGCGCCCATAATATGATCGGCGTGCGCGTGCGTGAAAAGAACATTCCGAATCAACGGCATTCCGGCCGTGCTTAATTGTTCTCTGATTTCGGGAGGTGTGTCGACCAACAGATTAAACCCGTCTTTTTGTAAAAGAATCGCACTTCTTGTTCTTTTGTTTTTCGGATTGTCCGGACGACAATTTCCCCAACCGCGGTAAATAGAAGGAACTCCGGAGGAATGACCGCAGCCGAGAATTCTAATTTTCATAACAACTCACTTTCTTTCCGAATAATTTTAAGAAATTTTTAGATACCTTTTCTTGGATTTCGTCCACGGAAACTTCTTTTATTTCCGCCAATTTTTTAATCACTTCAACCACGTAAGCCGGTTCGTTTGTTTTTCCTCGATAAGGCACCGGCGCCAGATAAGGCGAATCCGTTTCCGTCAGAAGTCTGTCCAACGGCACGTATTTTAAAGTGTCTCTTAAATCTTGGGCTTTGGAAAAGGTAATCATACCGGAAACAGACAAATAACACCCTAAATCAAGCATTTGTTCGGCAAATGCCTTTGTTCCGTTAAAGCTGTGTATCACACAATCAAAAGACTGATGAAGGATTCCTTCTTTTAAAAGAGCGACGGTGTCCTCTTGAGCTTCCCGCGTGTGCACGATAACCGGCAAATTTCTTTTTTGAGCCACCTCAATATGTCGGCAAAAAGCCTCTTTTTGAACGTCTTTTTTTGAAAAATCGTAATGATAATCCAATCCCGTTTCGCCGACGCCTATCATTTTTACATGAGAATAAATTCCTTCAAAATCCTTTGTTTTCCAAGAGTCATCTTCCTCCACGGAATGAGGATGCACCGCAAAAATGCCGTAAATGCCTTGATAAGCTTCCATTGTCCCGATTAAAGACGGCAATTCGTCCATACCGGTTCCGACGTTCACCATTAAATTGACGCCGGCTTGCGTCGCATGATTGACAATTTCAGGAAGATACTCATTCATTTCCAAATGGCAATGCGCGTCGATAATCATTTTTTACTTTTCCCTATATTTCGTTCATTTTCAAAAGAAGATTGGCGATAAACTGTTTTTTATCCAAATACAAATTTTTGACGGCGGGAAGGTTTGATGTAAAATCTTCCAACAAAGAAAAATAAGCAAAAGAAGTTTTTGATTTTTCAATCAACACTTCCGAAAACAGCAGGCAAAATCTGTCAAAAGCCTCGTCCGAAGAGGTCACCTGTTGCGCAAAATTAAAAATCTGTTCGCCGGAAGGCTTTTTTGAAAAAAAACTTTGCAGTTGCTCATAAACGGCAATCCCGTTGTTTTTATAAATATCCAGACATTTTGAAAAATCATATTCCCCCAAACGCATCAGCAATGGGATATCCGTCCCTTCGGGCAAAGAATTTTTCAAAGAGTTTTCCATTTCTTTTCTGTCCATGGAGGAAAAACGCAAAACCCGACATCTGGAAGAAATCGTCGGCAACAGCTTTCCCATGTTATTTGAAATCAGTAAAAACACCGTTCGAGACGGCGGTTCTTCCAAAATTTTCAACAAAGCGTTCTGCGCGTTTTCGTTCAAATCGTCCGCCGTGTTGATGATTAAAAAACGGTAAACGTCTTTGTCAAAAGTCATAGAGCAAAATTTTCCGATTTCCCGAATGCTGTCAACGGTGATATCCGATTTTTTTTCCTGTTTTTTTTCAGTTTCTTTATCCAAAGGTTTGCCGGACACAATAC
>CAVDQP010000144.1:0-2557 GCA_963611245.1 Holdemanella biformis | reverse complement strand
TATCGGATTTTTTTAAAAGCTTTTATCCGAAAGTTCAAGGTTTCTGGCTTTTTTTGACAATGAGCGTCTTTTGTTTCGTTTTGTCGCATTTGATGCATCTATCGGCGTTAAAAAAGCTGAAAGCCTTAAAAACACCTCTGCCTTTTTCCTATTTGCGCAGAGTCGGTTTGTGTTTTGCCGATTTTATTTTCACAGGCATCATTCCGTCTGTGCTTTTTGCCTTGATTTTTCTGATTTTCAGAGAAAATAATCTGCCTGTCAGAAATGAAAACTTTTTCAAATTTATAGAAATATGCTTTATGATGGCGTTTTCCGCCCTTCTTTTGAATGAATTTTTAAGAAACGCTTTATCGCCGAAATATGAACCGAAACGCTTGTTGTTTTTAAAAGACGAAAAGGCGGGGAAAATTTATCATCTTCTTTTTTCGCTTATGCTGGTCTTTTTTATCGATACGGGATTTTTGGCGGTATTGAAAGAATTTGGATTGGGACAGGCCTCTCAACAGCTTTTAATTCCTCTTTTCACTTTAACGGAAGCTTATTTTATATGGAAATTGGCTTATCCTGTTTTATGGAGAAGAGCCAAAACAAATTCAACCGGCGGACGTAATTTTCTGTTATCCGTTTCTTTACTCGTGAAATTGGCGGTGCTGGTCGTGATTTTGGCGACCTTGCTGGGATACACGGTTTTAGGCGTGTTCATCATCAATCGGTTGATTATTATCGGCGTTACTTGGGCGGCGTTGCTGTTCGTTTATGTGCTGATTAAAGAACTGTTGCTTTTTATTGTTCAAAAAAGGCTGCCTCCTCAAACGGACAAGCTTATCAACCAAATACGGATTTTAATTGAAGCGTGTTTGATACCTGCTTTATTTTTGGTCGGGCTGTCGGTTATTTTGCCGTTTTTCGGCATTTCTTACGATATTTATTGGAAAAAGTTGTTTATCGGCTTTAATGTCGGAGAAATCAAAATTTCTCTGCTGGCGGTCATTTTGGCGATTCTCAGCTATATTTTTCTGCAGCAAATATTCCGAACTTTGCAAAATCTGCTTAAAAATCAAGTGTTTATTTATACGGATTTAGACAGCGGCGTTCAAAATTCCATGTTGTCCGTTTTAGGATACATCGGCGTCGCGGTTTCTTTACTCATCAGCTTGTCTGTCGCAGGTGTCGGCCTCAAGAACATCACGATTATTTTAGGCGCGTTGTCCGTCGGTATCGGTTTCGGATTGCAAAACATTGCCAACAATATTGTTTCGGGCCTGATTATTCTGATTGAACGGCCGTTAAAAGTCGGCGACAGAATTGTTGTTTCCTCCGGAGAAGGCATTGTCAAGCAAATCAATATCCGCGCAACGGAAATAGAGACTTTCGACAAAGCCAGTCTGATTGTTCCGAATTCTGAAATTTTGGCCAACTCGTTTAAAAACTGGACGCACAGAGATATGCAGGTTCGGTTGAGTATTTCTTTGACCGTCGCCTACGGCAGCGATATTGAAAAAGTGGAAAGCATTTTGAAAGACAGCGTGGCTCAAGATAATCGAATTTTAAAAACGCCGGCTCCTTACATTCTTTTTTCCGATTTCGGAGAAAAAGGATTGAATTTTGATTTAAGATGTTATCTGGGATTGATTACGGATCAATTATCGGTTCAAACGGCTTTAAGAAAAAATATTTACCATCGTTTTAAGGAAGAAGGCATTTTCTTTGTCACTCCTTACAGAGTTCAACAACTTTCCCCTCTTTATTCAAAATCGGAAAAGGAGAAAACAAAATGATTTCGCAACAAACTCTTTTTACGGTGTCTCAAGGATTATATGTTCTCGGCACGCCTAAACAGCCGGACTTTTCAAAGGACGCTTTTGTTTCTTTTTCATCGGAAAAATGGACCGGTTGCATAATTGACGCGGCGATGATGGCAACCGTTTCGCCGGCGCAGATGTTGCTATGCGTCAACAAAACGCATTTTACGACGGAATGTCTGCTTCAAACAAAAAAAGCGACACTGTCTGTTTTATCTGAAGAAACAGACCCTTTTGTGATTGCCAATTTCGGTTTTCAATCGGGAAGAACAATCAACAAATGGGACAACCTTTCCCCTCTTTTAAAATGGGATATGCCGTTTATTGAAAATTCTTGTGCTTATTTCAACTTGAATGTCACCGAGCATAAAGAGCTTTCAACGCATATTCTGTTTTTTTGCGATGTCACGGAAGCCGAAGGCGGTTCAGGCGTTCCGTTGACTTACGGGGAATATCAAAAAAACCGCCGAATAGCTGTCATTGACGCTTTTAAAAAATTTCAACAGAAATAGGAAGGAGAAAAATTATGGAAAAAGAAGTTTGGGTTTGCACCGTGTGCGGCTATGTCTATGACGGAGACGTGCCTTTTGAACAATTGCCGGAAGATTGGGTCTGCCCCGTTTGCGGCGAAGGCAAAGAAGTCTTTGAAAAAAAAGCGGCGTAAAGCGGTTTAAAAGTTTTTCAAAGCTTTAAAATCCGTAAAGGATTTGAAAAACGGTCGAGAAAATCAAAAATAAACAGTTGATTTTTTCCGG
>CAVDQP010000143.1:0-2612 GCA_963611245.1 Holdemanella biformis | reverse complement strand
GCGGTTTTGAAGGGGAAGATTTAGGACTTTTGGCAGGTGTCGGCGCTTTGGGGAGTTTGGCTTCCTCTTCGGCGCAGGAGATGTTTTTAAAATCTGATGTTGTTTTGGATTTTACAACGCCTCAAGCGTCTGTTGACCATGCTTTGTTGGCCGCGCAATACGGAAAAATGTTGGTTATCGGCACGACAGGTCTGTCGGACGAGCAGAAAAAACAAGTTAAAGAAGCCGCTTTAAAAACAAAAATTCTTATGTCTCCGAATATGAGTGTCGGTATGAACGTTCTTTTTTCTTTAGTGGAAAAAACCGCCGCTCTTTTGGATAATTCCTACGATATTGAAATTGTGGAAATGCATCATCGGTTTAAAAAAGACGCGCCGTCCGGCACGGCTTTGGAATTGGGCAGACGGGCTTGTGTCGGCAGAAATGTTTCCTTGAATGAACAAGCTTGTTTTGAAAGATGCGGACAAATCGGAGAACGCCCGATGGGGCAAATCGGTTTTGCCTCTTTGCGCGGCGGAGACGTGGCCGGAGAACATACGGTGATTTTTGCGGGAATGGGCGAAAGAGTGGAGTTGGCTCATAAAGCGTCCGGTCGGGAAAGTTTTGCTCAAGGGGCGGTGAAGGCGGCTTTATGGTTGGAAAAGCAGCCTGTATCTTGCGGCCTTTATTCAATGAAAGAGGTTTTGGGATTATGACGGATAAAAAAATCAAATACTGTCAAATGACAAAAGAAGAGATTGCGGAATTTTTCAAACTGTTGGAAAAACAAAATCCTCAGCCGAAATGCGAACTGGAGTTTAAAACGCCGTTTACGTTGATGGTGGCGATTATTCTTTCGGCTCAATCAACGGACAAAGGAGTAAACAAGGCGACAAAACCTTTATTTGAACAGGTGACAACCCCCGAACAGATGTTAAATTTGGGGGAAGAAGGGGTGCGCGGATATGTAAAGACGTTGAATTATTTCAATATGAAGACAAAACACATTATAGAGCTTTCAAAAGTTTTGAAAGAAAAATACAACGGTGCGTTACCTCGTTCTTTTGATGAACTTATTCAACTTCCGGGAATTGGACGCAAAACGGCGAATGTTTTTTTGAATGTGTTGGAAGACGCTCCTTTAATCGCGGTGGACACGCATGTGTTCCGCGTGGCGAACCGGATTGGATTGGCACAAGGAAAAAAGCCGTTGGATATTGAAGAAGGATTGAAAAAAATCGTTCCGGACGAATATAAATCCAGAGCGCAACACTGGTTGGTGCTTTTGGGCAGATATACGTGCAAGGCGCAAAAGCCGCTTTGCGCCGCGTGTCCTGTTTACAAGGTTTGCCGTTTTTCGGAAAAGACTGTCTTGCCGGAAAAGGAAAAGAACTGACGCGCCGTCGGTTTTTCGTAAGATTGATGAAAAAACGGATATGTTCTTGCGGCGATTTTATCAAAAAACTCGTTGGTCTTTGGTAAAATTGATGAAAAAAAGAGCTCTTTTTATTCTGACAAGCAAACGGACTTGTTTTTTTAAAAGAGCGCTTTTTTTATAAAAAGAGGCAAGTTATTTTTTCGCACGGGATCTCGGGGCGATTATCCCTTCAACCTTTGTATCCTCTGTGTCTTCTTTTCCTTCTGCAATAACGGCAGTCGGGTCAAATCGTTCCACTTTTTTATAGGCGGATAAAATAATCTGATACAGCTTTTGAGAAGAGGAAAGCAGCTTATCCATCTGTTCTATTTCCGTTGTTTTGTTGACAATCTCTTGATTTTGTTCCAACATCTTATGGGCGGACGAACTTTCCCTGTAAACGGATTCTATTTCTTCCACATTTTTCAACGAATTGTAAACGGTGGTTATTTTGGTCATATAGTCGGTGGATTGCGCCAAAATATGCGCGAAAGAATCTTTGCCGATAGACAATATTTTCTGAATTGTAAAGTTTTGCGCTTCTTTGGCTTTTAATTCTATGCGTTCAAAAAATTGTTCCGCTTTTCTGACGTCAAGCATGGAAACAAATTCTTTGGAATTGACCTCGTTCAACAGAAATAAAGCCTCTTTAAGAGATTCGAAAGACAATTGCGCGTCGGATTTCGGCGAGTTTTTAATCAGCGTCTGTATGGATTTTTCCAAATTATCCGCTTTTTCTTTTAAATCGGAAATCATTTTTTTGCGATTTTTATTGTCGTCCGTTTGTTTTTTCTTTGTTTCATTCACCTTTTTTTGCAACAAGGTTTGTTGCGCTTTAGTTATCAACGTGTTGATATAAGTTGTAAAGGCTTCCGTATTTTGCGAATATTCCGGTTTTTGGATATTCCCTTTCAAAGCAAGCGAAAAAACCGGCAAGTTTTTCAAAGAAGTCATTTGAACGGAAATAATGCCGTCTTCCGTCCAAGAAGAAAGATTCAGTCGGAAATTAAACAAACCGTTGGCTTGAGTAGCAAAAAAATTGTTGTTGGTCAAAGATAAAACACCTTTTGTTAAATCGATTTTTCCTTTCATTGAATTTAAAATGCTGGATCCTTCATAAAGGTCTTTTTTCAAAGCGTCTTCAAACAATTTTTGGTCGGCATTTTCCGGTTTGTCGGAAATATCTCTGATTTCTCGTTCGATTTTGCTGAAGGAC
>CAVDQP010000142.1:0-2624 GCA_963611245.1 Holdemanella biformis | reverse complement strand
CCCCGTAACGGACGAATTAAAAGCCCGTGTGACGCAAGATAAAAATATCCGCCTGATGCATGCGGCGATGGGAATGGTGACGGAATCGGCCGAATTTATAGACGCGTTGAAAAAAAATTTTTATTACAACAAAACATTGGACACGGTTAATTTGAAAGAAGAAATCGGAGATGTTTTGTGGTATGTCGCGATTGCGTGCGACGCTTTGGGCGTTTCTTTAAATCAGGTGATGGAAAGAAACATTGAAAAACTTGCTGCCCGCTATCCGGAAAAATATTCGGACGAATGCGCTTTGCACCGTGATTTGAAAAAAGAACACGAAATTTTGGAAAAATAAAGACTATCGCCGAAAAAACTTTTAAAAAAGGCTGAAAAAGAAAAGGAAAAACACGATGCCGGCTTATCAATATATTTATGTTATGAAAGATGTTTGTAAAACCTTCTCCGGAGGAAAAGAAGTTTTAAAGCACATTTGGTTGTCTTTTTTCCCGGGAGCCAAAATCGGCGTTTTAGGACCAAATGGCGCCGGTAAATCGACCTTGTTGAAAATTATGGCCGGTCTGGATACGGAATTTCAAGGCGAAGCTTGGCCGGCAGAGGGCGTCTCCGTCGGGTATCTGCCTCAAGAACCTCAATTAGACCCTTCTAAAAATGTGTTGGAAAATGTGATGGAAGGTGTCGCGCCGACCATGGCTCTTTTAAAGAAATTTGAACAAATCAATATGAAGTTTGCCGAACCGGATATTGACATGGACGCTCTTTTGGAAGAACAAGCCGAAGTTCAATCTCAAATTGATGCCGTGAACGGTTGGGAAATTGAAAGAACTCTTCAAATAGCAATGGACGCTTTGCGTTGTCCCGCGCCGGACGCAGATGTCAGCAAACTTTCCGGCGGAGAAAAAAGGCGCGTCGCCTTGTGTCGTTTGCTGTTATCCAAGCCGGATATGTTGTTGTTGGACGAACCGACAAACCATTTGGACGCCGAATCCGTCGCTTGGTTGCAAAACTTTTTGCATGATTATGACGGAACGGTTGTGATGGTAACGCACGACCGCTATTTCCTTGACAATGTGACGGGGTGGATTTTGGAACTGGACAGAGGTGAAGGTATTCCGTATGAAGGGAACTACACTTCTTGGTTGGAACAGAAAGAAAAACGCTTGTTGCAGGAGGAAAAGGAAGAATCGGCGCGCCAACGCACGATTAAAGAAGAGCTGGAATGGATTCGCCAATCTCCGAAAGCGCGTCAGGCAAAAAGTAAAGCACGTATTCAAGCGTATGAAGAATTGGTCGCCAAATCCAACGAAAAAGCGCCCGACACCGCACAGATTATAATACCGGCGGGGCCTCGTTTGGGCGACTTGGTGTTGGAGGCGAAAGACATCTCCAAAGGATACGGCGACCGTTTGTTGATTGACAATTTGAACTTTAAATTGCCGGCGGGCAGCATTATGGGGGTTATAGGCCCGAACGGCGCCGGAAAAACAACCTTGATGAGAATGATTACCGGACAGGAAACACCGGATAAAGGCTCTATCCGAATCGGAGAGACCGTTGTTTTGGGCTACGTTGACCAAAGCCGAGACGAACTCAAAGACGACGCTACCGTGTGGCAGGAAATTTCAGAAGGTTTAGACGAAGTTGTCTTGGGTAAAAGGAAAATGCCTTCTCGGGCGTATGTGGCGCAGTTTAACTTCAAAGGGTCCGACCAGCAAAAAAAAGTCGGGCAACTGTCCGGAGGCGAACGCAACCGCGTTCATTTGGCAAAAATGCTGAAATCCGGTGCCAACGTTCTGTTGCTGGACGAACCGACCAACGATTTGGACGTGGATACGTTGCGCGCTTTGGAAGAAGCGTTGATGAATTTTGCCGGCTGTGCCGTTATTACTTCTCATGACCGTTGGTTTTTGGACAGATTGGCAACGCATATTTTGGCTTTTGAAGGGGACAGCCAAGTCGTCTTTTTCGAAGGAAATTACGAACAATACGAAGCCGATCGTCATCGACGGTTGGGATCGGCGGCCGATCAACCTCATCGCGTCAAATATAAACCGCTGACTCGAAATTAAAAAATAAATTAAAAAGAAACCGGCTTTTTCAAAAAGTCGGTTTTTTTAGGCGTCAATTTTTTCCCTCTCGCGTAAACAAACGCAACAGAATAGTTTTTTTAACAATTCCGTCTTCATCGGGAGAACATAAAGTTAAAGCCGCCGGCGTATTCGGATAAATAAACGTGCCTCCTTGGCAAGAGTTGCCGGAACGAGCACAAAAAGAAGCTGTCGGAATGTCTGTCATGACAAGCGTTCTGCATAAATCGGCAGAAAGATTTGTAAAGAAAAAATTAAACAAAGAATAGCCGTTTACATTACCTTTTGTAGGGCCGGTGATCTGAGCTGAGGAAGAACAAGCCAAAGCGGCTTGTTTTAAAGCGCTCGTGTCAATTCCGGGGAAAATATCTCCCTCTTTTAACTCGGATAAAGTATCCATTAAAGGCGTGGTTTGTTGAATAACCAACTGCAATTCTTCAATAACTCGGTTGTTTCTGATTTTGCGCATCGCCATGTTATAGCCGGCAAGACCGCCGACGGATAAAACGCCGATAATCGCCAAAACCCCCAGCATTT
>CAVDQP010000141.1:0-2757 GCA_963611245.1 Holdemanella biformis | reverse complement strand
AAAAAAGAAAAAAGGTTTTTACGCCTTTTTTTAAAGCCTTTTGAATCCTTGAAAATAAAAAATCCGAATCGGAAAATATAAAATTCCACAAGCTGACGCAAACAGCATAATATCTTTAGCTCTTGCGTTTATCCGGAACAAAGAAATATGTAACCCAAGGGGGGCTGAAATGACTGCGTCTGTCTGCCTATGTCGGCGGTGTTTTATGCGAATCATAAAAAAAACCGCCCGAAGGCGGCTTTATTTGGCGACCCCAGGGGGAGTCGAACCCCCGTTACCGCCGTGAAAGGGCGATGTCCTGGGCCTCTAGACGATGGGGTCATCAAGGCTTGTAGGCTTTCTTATATAGAAAACTTTTGTGTTTGGCAAGACTTTTTTTATTTTTTTTTATTTTTTTAAAAAAAAGCAGGAAAACCGTCCCTTTTAAAAAGAAACAAAGATCGTCAAAAATCGTTGTTTGGTGCCGATTGCGCCGCATCTTGAATAATAAATTGCGCGCTGCGCCGTCCTTGCCAAACATTTTCCTTTAAAACACCGGCGATATGAATCAAATGATCTCTTTGACACGCCAACAACGCCTGCCCCAACGGCGTCCCTTCGCTTCGAAAGGCTATTGCACTTAAACTTCCGCCGTTTTTGCCGCAAAGAGTGCACTTTAAATGCCCGTTTTTCAAAGGAACAACCTGCGAAATCCACACATCTTTCAAAGCAAACCTCGGTTCCGGATTGCCTTCTCCGAACGGTTCCAAATCCGATAATTCGTCCACTAAATTTAAAGAGGCGCCTTTGACATCTAAAACCGCATCGATTTTTAATTCCCGATTCTTTTCATCTTGATTAAAACGAAGAAGATACTGTTCCAAAAAAGATTTAAAAGGTGTGATTTGATCTTTTGTCAAAGAAAAACCGGCCGCCATCGGGTGTCCGCCGCCGCGCGTCAGCACCTTTTTATCCAAAGCCGCCATAATCGTTTTGCCCAAATCCACCCCCGGGACGGAACGAGACGACCCTTTGACTTCATCTTTTTCAATACTCAACACAAAAGCCGGCAAATTATACTTTTCTTTTAATCGACCGGCAATAATACCGATAACGCCCTGATGCCAATTTTCACCGGCGGCAAAAAGAAAACGAGACTGCGGCGTTAAATCGGATTCCACTTGTTTTAAAGCAGACGATAAAACATCGGATTCGATTTTTTTCCGTTCGGCGTTATGATCCGCCAACTGTTGCGTCAAAATTTCGGCTTCCCTCTCGGAACGAGAAGACAAAAGACGCATCGCCGCGCTGGATTCTCCGACTCGGCCGCCGGCATTTAAAAGAGGACCTAAAACATATCCCAGATGATAGGTAGAAAGTTCTTCCTGCAAATGAGAAAATTCCGCCAATTTGCGAATACCGATATTGTGCCCCGTTCGGATTTGTTTCAATCCCGTTTTGACATACAGTCTGTTGACGCCGGTCAGTTTTACCACATCACATACGGTTCCTAACGCCACCAAATCCAACCATTGTTTCAAATCCGGCTCTTTCAAAGCTTTTTTTTCGTAAAAGCCTGTTTGCCGTAAAATCCGGTTCAAGGCCACAACAAACAAAAAACAAACACCGACCGCCGCCAAATGATGACACGGATTATCCTTTGGTTCGTCCAATCTTTTCGGATTGATGACGGCATAGGCTTTCGGCAAGGAAACTTCCGGTTCGTGGTGGTCTATCACGATGACTTCCATATTCAAATCATACGCCGCCTGAATAGGTTCAAACGCCGTCATACCGCAATCAACCGTTAAAACCAGTCGGATACCCTTGTCGAAAAAACGTTTCATTTCCCGAGCGTTCGGGCCATAGCCGTCTTCTCGTTCCGGAATAAAGGTTTCAACAGAACAACCGACATATTCCAAAAATAATTTCACCACGGAAGTCGACGTCGCGCCGTCCACGTCATAATCGCCGATAATACCGATACTTTCTTTATTCAAAACCGCTTGCGCCACTCGAGCGGCACCTTTTTCCATATCTTTCAGAATACAAGGATCCGGCAGATTATTTCTTAAAGTCGGTGTTAAAAAAGACGGCACTTCTTTTTCGCCCACACCTCTTGAAAGAAGCAATCTGGCTAAAAAATCACTGATTTGATACTTTTGACACAAAAGGGAAATATCCCTTTCAGGCACATCGGCGCCGACCCATTTACAACCGCCGAAAGATTTCGTCACACCCAAAACGGCCATAGGTTAAAATTCCAAATAAACTTCCGTCCGGCGCCCTTTGCCAAACCCTGTCGGCAAAACGACAAAGGAACGGATTTCAATATTTTCTTCGCGAATGCCGGACAAAACCAGCTCTTTTGCCGTTTTTTCGGCGCGTTCAGTCGCCAAAGAAATATTCATTTTTTGCGTAGCGACAGAATCCTCCTTTCTATAAGAAGCATAGCCCGCAACAAGAACCTTTCGCGCACCCGTTTTGAAAACGGGAACAATATCTTTCAATTGTTTTTTGTCGTCTTGAGTTAAATCGGACTCATACAAAGGATAGTCGATTTGCACCATTAAAAGCGTATTTTCATTTTCAAAAACTTTTTTATCGGGAATAAAAGCGGCCGAGTCTTCTTTTTTTGAAGCCAACTCTTGATGACCAAAGAACGCCTGACGATCGGCTTTTAAATCCTTTTCCAAAGAAGAAGCCGTTTTTTCATCGCTTTTCAAAACAGCCGTTTGTCTCGGCGGATAAAAAGTTTTTGTTTCCACGACATAATCG
>CAVDQP010000140.1:0-2775 GCA_963611245.1 Holdemanella biformis | reverse complement strand
ACTCTGTTTATGGAAAAAGAAAAAACAGAACAGAACCAAAAAAATTTAACGATTTCGCTGTCTTATAAAAAATACGGCGATAAAGGTCGCGTGATTCTTTTTTTTCCGGATGACGAGGATTCTTCCGAACAGTTGGAACAAAAAGGTATGATAGAACAGTGCCGTCCTTTTTGGGAAACGGGACGTTGCCAAATATACGCCGTCAGCACGTTGGACAAAGAAACTTTTGACGATTTGGAACGCCCTTTTACCGAACGAGTGGCGCTATATGAAAATTATGTCCAATCCTTGAAAGAACAAATTTTGGAACCTTTGAAAAAACAAACGCCGGCAAATTTGCCTTTAACGGCCGGATGCGGACGCGGCGCTTTTCACGCCATGAACTTGTTTTGCCGTTTTCCGGATATGACAGGCGGCGCGCTCTGCGTGTCCGGTTTTTATCAACTGGATCTGTTGTTAGGGCATAATATGAATGAAACGGCTAAAGAAAATTCCCCGCTGTTGTTTATGAATCATGAATGGGCGGAAAAATATGAAAACGATTTTATAAAAAGCCGTATTATCATTTCCAGCGGAAAATCGGACGAGGCTCAAACTTCTTTTTTCCAAACTTTGGAAATGGAAAAGCTTTTTATCTCTTTGAAAATTCCTTTTTTCATTGATATATGGGGAAAAGATGTCACCTCTGATTGGTATTGGTGGAATAAACAAATCCCTTACTTTATGGAAAAAATTCTTTTTTAACGTCTTTGATAGAATAAACTTTTACTTGAAATAAACAAATTTCCCGTTATACTTTCAAACAAGCGTCGACATTTTTAGACGCTTCGGGTGTAGTGCCCCGTTCATTATAAAATCTTTCTTTTATCCGTAAAAACATCGGATAAAAGGAAAGTTGGTCTTTGTTTTACCCTTCATAATGATCGCCACTGCGCTCAGTCGTTTTACACAACAAAGGAGAGACGAATGAGATTGCCGATAGATGACATAGACTTGCAACTGGCGCGAAAAATCAAAGAAATAAGAAAGCTGAAAGGTTGGTCTCAAGAAGAACTTGGAGCGCGGTTAAACCTGTCTTACCAGCAAATTCAAAAATATGAAACTTCGCACAACAAAATCAGAGTCAGCACTCTTTATAAAATGGCGGAAGTGTTTCATGTCCCCGTGTCTTATTTTTTGGAAGACTTATACGGCAAGGAGAATAAAAAAGTATACAAGTTTAACGCGACTGTTTTAAAAACAATGGCTCTTTTACAAAATCTTCCGAATGAAATTCAAGAAAGTATTTACGCCTTTTGTAAAAAATTGACGACCCTTCTTTAATTTTCGTTTGCGTCAAAAGCAAAAAATAATTTTGCAAAAAATAAAAAAGGGCTCTGCGAGCAGAACCCTTCTTTTTCAAGGTTGACTATATTCTATTCTCTTTGCTTTGCAAAACTTCTTAAAGTAACAATTCCCGTTTCCGGAGAATACACAAAAGTGTATTCGTTATCGTCATTAACCGTGCCGGAATAACCGTTTTCCTTTTCATAAAAAGGTCTGATGCCTTCAGTTTTTGTATCATTGAACAATTCGTTAATCAATAACCGTTGATTTTTGTATTGAACATGATACGACAAGGCATTCAACAGCTTTTGCGTTTGACCGGAGACCTGATAATCCGTCAGCCAATCTGCGTAACAACCGGCTTCATACCCGTTTTCAGACAAAAATTGTCTGTAATATTCCGCCTTTTTATCGGAAACGGCGACGCTATAAAGAGCAGCGCTGTCGTCTTGCGTTAAATTCGGTTGGCCTTGCGTGTAAATATCCATTTTTAAATTAACGTCGGCGTTCCAATTCCAAACATCGTCCGCTTTGATATTATATTCATAATCAAAGGTTCCATAGCTGTAAACGGCAGGATCATATTTAATCAATTCTCCGGCCAGCTGGTAATCCATCGTTGAAACAGCCGCCTGAGTCAGCAATTCCATATTTTTTTTGCCTTGTTCCGTCAAAGAAGATTCCACAGTCGGGAATCTGTCAAAAATATATTGCCGTTCCGCTGCTTTAACAAAGGTTTCCGCCAATAAAAGAGGCGCCTGATGAATATAATCGGAATGCAACAGCAGACTGGAAATTTTCGTCGTATGGATATTTCTGTCCGAAGAATATTCCACTTTTCTGGAAGACAAAATCATGTATGCCGGTTGAATTTGAATCCCCATTGTGTTGGGCGTGTTTTTTAAAACCTCCTGCCCTTCTTTAGTGCTGCCGAGCACGGACAAAGGCGTTCTCAACGCTTCCACATCTATATCGTCAACATAGGACGAAGAATTGGCCAATATCCTGTCAATAATGCGATTGATTTCAGCATTTTCAACCGTGTCCGGCGTCGGTTCCGGTGTCGGCTCTGGGGTAGGTTCGGGAGTAGGCTCTGGCGTAGGTTCGGGCGTAGGTTCCGGTGTCGGCTCGGGAGTAGGTTCCGGCGTCGGCTCCGGTGTAGGTTCCGGTGTCGGTTCGGGCGTCTCCTCTTTTTCCGTTTCTTCCTGAGCGGGCGGATTCACAATATTGTAAGTCACAGAGTAATCGCACGCAACACCCGACATTCCAATTCCAACGACAAGCCCGTAAACCAACATATCTTGTTTGACCTTTCGAGCGAGCCTTTTTACTTTCACCAACAGTTCGTCTTTTTTTTCTTCAGTCATTTTTTCCCCTTTTCAAACAAAAAACACGTTAAAAGAAGACTTTTTCCGCCTCTTTATTCCTTATTAAAGACAAGGATACTTT
>CAVDQP010000139.1:1089-2848 GCA_963611245.1 Holdemanella biformis | reverse complement strand
GGCGGAATCCGTCTCTTCGCCTTTGCCGCAAGATAAAGAAAACAACGCCGGCGCTCCGTCACGCTTGGAACAAGAGGATTCTTCCTTTCACAACGATTCGTCTTTTGCCAATTCGTCTTTGGCGCCTAAAAAAGATGATTTTGAAAAACCCGACAATCAAAACAACTTTGTGTCGGAAATCAACACATCAACCGTTTTTCAAAAAGCCAGAGAACTGGCTTCCTCTTTGGGCTTTTCCGTTTTTGAAAATGTCAAAACACAAAAATCCATTCTTCCTTCTGTCATTTCCTATAATGAAAAGGCATGGGCTTTTGAATTTCTGATAGAACCGACAACGGAATGGATCGCCGATGAAGAAGAATTTGACGACGAAAAACCCGTTTGGTTTACGGATAAAGCGCAGATAACCTCGCCTTTTTACCTTTTAAGCCAAGAAGCTTCGGTGTTGCAACAAGAAGCCGAAGCGCCCGTAACGCCGGTTTTGGTCATCTCGGCCGGAAATATTCTCAACGCGCAAACCTGTATGTCCGTTTGGAAAGAAAAAGGCGGCGCCGTTGTGCGTTTTATGCAAGGGAAACCCGCCGATTTGCCGACTTTAGAATCGTATTTGAGGGAAGAAATTCAAAAACAGGACGCCTCCAAACCAGAGGAGCAAGAGGAATCGGCCTTCAATGGTGAGGGAAATAAATCGGACGACTCGCCGGAAATCGACGACTTTTTCGATAAAGACGATGATTTTTTCAATGACACGGATTGGGCACAAACCGAAGAAGAAAAAGAACTGTTGGAAATGGCGAAAGAAATAAAATAACAAAACCGCTATCAGTTCAAAAAAACAGAACAGGGGGAAAAAGATGAACATTTTATTTTTATCAAGCGAAATCACACCTTTTGCCAAAAGCGGCGGGTTAGCAGATGTTTTGGGCGCCCTTCCCTTTGCCTTAAAGGAAAAAGGCGAAAACGTCAAAGTTATGATGCCTCTTTATTCTTCCGTTCAAAAAGAAAAATATCACATCAAAAAATTATATGACAACGCTTGTGTTCAAATGGGCAACTGTCAAGAATTTTTCAGTGTTTACTCAACGTCACAGCCGCAAGGCGTGGACGCTTATTTTATAGAATTCAATAAATATTTTGACCGCAACGGGCTTTATGATGATAAATTTACCCGAGAAGAATACAAAGACAACGCCTTTCGCTATGCTTTCTTTTGCAAAGCCGCGTTGCAAACCGCGCAAGACATCGGTTTTTGTCCCGATATTCTTCACGTCAACGACTGGCAAACGGCGTTGGTTCCGTATTTGTTAAAAAAAGAAAAAAATCCTTTTTTTGCCAAAACGCAAAGCGTGCTGACCATTCACAATATCGGATATCAAGGCGTTTACGACTCGGCTGTTTTGGAATATGCCGGCATTGACCGACGGGATTTTTATCCCGATACTTTTGAAGATTACGGACGCGTCAATTTGCTTAAAGGCGGCATTGCCTTCGCCGATAAAATCACAACCGTCAGTCCGAAATACGCTCAAGAAATTTTGGAATACCCCGGCGGCATGGGCTTAGAGTTTCTTTTGCAAAAAAGAAAAGCGGATTTGACCGGTTTTCTCAACGGCGTCGACATAAAAGAATGGAATCCCTCTTTGGATCGGCGCATCAAATATAATTACGATTTGAAAACCTTTAAAGAAGGAAAGAAAAAAAAAAAAGCCGATGTTCAGGATTTCTTTTATCTTGAAAAAAATGACAAGCCTCTTTTTTC
>CAVDQP010000139.1:0-953 GCA_963611245.1 Holdemanella biformis | reverse complement strand
GGTCCGGAGAGTCGGGTGTTCAAAATTATTTTTCCTCTTTATGCACAAAATACCTCGGGAAATTCGGTTGTTACATCGGCTATCGGGAAGATTTGGCGCATCAGGTGGAAGCCGGCAGCGACTTTTTTATGATGCCGTCTTTATATGAACCGTGCGGGCTCAATCAGATGTATAGCCAAATTTACGGCACTTTGCCGATTGTCCGCGGCACAGGGGGATTGGAAGACACCGTTTCCAATTACAACGAACAAACGGGAACCGGAACGGGATTTAAATTTTATGATATTTCTTCAAAAGCTTTTTACAACACCGTCGGCTGGGCAAACGCCACGTATTACGACCGGCCGAATCATATTGAAAAAATGATAAAGCAGGCGATGCGCCAAGATTTTTCATGGAATAAATCCGCCGAACTTTATATCGGATTATATCGGGAACTCTACGCGCGAACGCATTGAGACAAACCCTCTTGCCGGAAAAACTTTTTATCGCCAGCGGTTGAGAGGCGTTTGAAAGGAGGTTTGCATCTTTGAAGCGTTCTTTTGAAATTGAAAAGGCTTTTGCGGCATCTTTGAATCGTTTTTATTCTTTATGATACGGGTGACCGTCCAAAATGGTTTGAGCTCTGTAAAGTTGCTCCGCCAACACCGCGCGCGCCAAAAAATGCGGCAAAGTCATTTTTCCAAGGCTGAGCAACATATCTGCTTTTTCTTTGACCTCTTCTCCGTGGCCGAAAGCCCCGCCGATAAGAAAAGCCATTTTTGAAAATCCCCTGTTTTGAACTTTTTGAATCAAGTCGGCAAATGCTACGGAATCCATTTGACACCCATGTTCGTCCAAAGCCACGACGAAAACTTTTTCAGGTAAGTCTTTTAATAAAAGAGCCGCCTCGTTTTTTTTCAAAACGGGAACGGGTAAATTTTTTCTTTCCTCATATTCCCGAACCTCTGCTT
>CAVDQP010000138.1:0-2854 GCA_963611245.1 Holdemanella biformis | reverse complement strand
ACGCTCAACACACTCAACGGAGGTTATCAGAACTCCGTTCTTCTTAATTCATCTGCCGCTCGTCAGATATGCAAAAAAAGTAATATTGAATTTTTCTTCGGCAGCACCGCCAGCAATACCAAAAAAGGACAATAAAAAAACTTTTGAGACCTCCTTTCAATATAAAAAACAAAAACTTTGTCCCTTTGTTTAAATTCCTATTGAATGGGAAAAATAAAAAAGGAGCCTTATTGACATAAAGACTCCTTTTTAACACTTCATAGAGCAACGAAAAAAGATTATTTTTTCAAAACAATATTCAAAATTTTGTTTTTTACATAAATCACTTTTGCCACACCGAAAGTTTCCAAATCAGCGGCCAATCTTGAACTTTGTTCCTTTGCCGCCGACAAAACCGTTTGTTCGTCGCTGTCCACAGGAACTTCAACAACCGCTCTTTTCTTTCCCATCACTTGAACGGGGATCAGAACAGTTTTCTGTGTCAAATACTTTTCATCATATTCGGGCCAAGCGGCGTAAGCAATGGAATCCGTATGACCCAACGATTGCCAAACTTCTTCCGCCAAATGCGGTGTAAACGGCGCCGTCATCTTGACAAAATCTTCCGCCACGGATTTATCCATTTTTTCGATTTTCGCCGTAGCATTCATAAATTCCATCATCTTGGCAATACAAGTATTGAAAGAAAAGTTTTCAATATCAAAACTGATGCCTTTAATGGTTTTATGCAGCTCTTTGAAGGCCGATTCATCACCGCCCTGTTCCACAAAACGATGGTTCAGTCCTTCGCCTTCTTCTTCAAAGAAAAAGTTATACAACCTCTTTAAAAAGCGGTAAGACCCGTTGATCCCTTCGCTGGTCCAAGGTTTATCCTTATCCACGGGACCCAAAAACATTTCATAGACACGCATCGTGTCGGCGCCATAGTCCCGAATAACATCGTCCGGATTAACAACATTGTATCTAGACTTGCTCATCTTTTCAATTTGCGTCGCGACAGGAACGCCCGTTTCTTTGACAAACCAAGAGTTGCCTTTCTTTTCAACTTGTTCCGGATAATAATATTTGCCGTTGGCGTCTTTATAAGAATACGCCAAAATCATTCCTTGATTAAAAAGTTTTTGGAACGGTTCAATCGTGGAAACGTATCCGGCGTCATACAGCACTTTATGCCAAAAACGAGCGTATAACAGATGCAAAACCGCATGTTCCGCCCCGCCGATATACAAATCCACCGGCATCCAATATTTTTCGGCCTCTTTGCTCCACGCCTCATTTTCATTGTTCGCGTCGCAAAAACGCAAGAAATACCAAGAAGAACCGGCCCATTGCGGCATAATATTCAGTTCTCTTTTCGCGGGCAATCCCGTTTCTTTATCCACGGTGTTCACCCATTCTTTCGCATGCGCCAAAGGAGGCTCGCCGTCCGCCGTCGGCTTAAACATATTCAAATCCGGCGATAATTCTTCCAGATTAGGAAGCAAAACCGGCAATTCTTCCAAAGGAAGAACTTTGACGCCGCCGTCCTGCGTATGTAAAATAGGAAACGGTTCGCCCCAATACCTTTGACGAGAAAACAGCCAGTCCCGCAACTTGTAATTCACCGTTTTTTTACCGACATGATGTTCTTCCAGCCATTCAATCATTTTGGCTTTAGATTCCGCCACATAAAGCCCGTCTAAAAAGGAAGAGTTCATCAAAGCGCCATCACCTTCATACGCCTGTTCGGAAATATCTCCGCCGGCAATGACTTGGATAATCGGTAAATCAAACTTTTTTGCGAAATCATAATCCCGTTGATCATGCGCCGGCACGGCCATAATAGCGCCATAGCCGTAATCCCCCAAAACATAGTCGGAAATGTAAATCGGAATTTTTTTCCCGTTGACCGGATTTATCGCATAAGCCCCCAAAAAGACGCCTGTTTTTTCCTTTTCCTCTTTCATGCGGTCTTGCGCGCTTTTTTGAGCCGCTTGCGCCACATAGGCGTCCACCTTGGATTTTTGATCCTTTGAAACCAGTCGCGCCACCAAAGGGTGCTCCGGCGCCAAAACACAATAAGTCGCGCCGAATAAAGTATCCGGTCTTGTCGTAAAGACCGTGAAAGTGTCATTGCACCCCTCTACTTTAAATTCCACGTCGGCGCCGATGCTTTTACCTATCCATTCGCGCTGCATTGTTTTAATGCTTTCCGGCCAGTCTATTTTATCCAAATCCTGCAACAATCGTTCGGCGTATGCCGTGATTTTCAACACCCATTGACGCATCGGTTTTTTTATGACTTCATCGCCGGTTTCCACATACTTGCCGTCTTTGACTTCTTCATTGGCCAAAACGGTTCCCAACTTCGGACACCAGTTGACCGCCACTTCCGATTCATACGCCAACCCCTGATTATATAAAATCGTGAAAATCCATTGAGTCCATTTGTAATATTTCGGATCTGCCGTTGAAATTTCTCGGCTCCAATCGTAAGACAATCCCAAAGCTTTTAATTGTTGACGATAACGGTCGCAGTTTTGCTTTGTGCTGACAGCGGGAGGCGTTCCCGTTCTTTCCGCGAATCTTTCGGCCGGCAAACCGAAAGCGTCCCACCCCATCGGGTGCAACACATTAAAACCTTTCATTCTTTTATAACGAGCCGTCACGTCGGAAGCCGTATAGCCTTCCGCATGGCCGACATGCAATCCGTTTCCGCTGGGATACGGGAACATATCCAACACATAGTATTTTTTCTTATCCGGTTGGATTTTTGTCTTAAAAGTCTGATTTTCTTCCCAGTATTTTTGCCATTTTTTTTCAATTTCCGTATGATTGTATTGCGACATAAAAACTCTGTCCTTTAATTTAAGTT
>CAVDQP010000137.1:0-2927 GCA_963611245.1 Holdemanella biformis | reverse complement strand
CCCCCCCCCCCCTGTCAAGTAAAAAGTGTATTTTTTAAAAAATTTTTATCTTGTTTAAAAAAAGAGGGGGAGGGGATTTTTTATCCGTGAATATTTTTTCTAAAAAAGAGGAATATGAAAAAGCCTATAAAAAAACAGGAAATTTCTTTCCTGTTTTTTAAAAGTGACGAATTTATTTTTCAAAACCGCCTGACAAAAAATATCAGACGGTTTGAAAAAATTATTAAAGGGAGGCTTTCACCGTTTCCAACGCTTCTTGCGCTTTTGAAGGGGTGGAACCGCCCGCCTGCGCCATATCCGGCCGACCGCCGCCGCCTTGTCCGCCCAAAACGACGGACACTTTGCGTACCAAATCAATCGCGTTGATTTTTCCCGTCAGATCGTCCGTGACGCCGATAACGACGGACGCTTTTTGTTCTTCCGTGCTGATAATTGTCACGACGCCGGATTTGATTTTGGCCTTAAACGAATCGACCATACCTTTCATTTCCTTGACAGGAATATTTTGAAAAACGCGGCCGATGAAAGAAATGCCGTGAACGGTTTCAACCGAATCGGCAAAAGAAACGCTTTCGTTGCCGGCAACTTCACCAGCAAACGCCAGCTTTTGCCTTAAAGAGGACAGTTCCTTTTCCAAATGCTTTTTAGAATCCGCCAGATTTTGGATTTTTTGAAAGGCCTCGTCCGCCGGAATACGCAGAAATTCGGATATTTTCTTCAACATATTTTCATTTTCCTGCGCATAATTCAGTGCGCTGAAGCCGACTCTGGCTTCAATTCGGCGAACACCGGCGCTGACCGCCGATTCGGAAATGATTTTGAAAAAGCCGATGTCGCCCGTGTGCGCCACATGCGTTCCGCCGCACAGCTCTTTGGAAAGGCAATTTTCCGGCTCGCCCATAAAGACCACTCGCACTTCATCGCCGTATTTTTCACCGAACAAAGCCATAGCACCGGTTTTAATGGCTTCTTGTTGACTCATCATTCGAATGTGAACGTCTTGATTTTGTAAAATCATTTCGTTGACGAGTCTTTCGGTTTTTGACAGTTCTTCCGCCGTCATCGCTTTGGAATGCGTGAAGTCAAAACGGAAATAATCCGGCGTGACGTAGGAACCTTTTTGCGCCACATGAGCCCCCAATACCTGTTGCAAAGCCGCTTGCAGCAAGTGAGTCGCCGAATGATGACGTTGAATTTGTTCTCTGCGTTTCAGGTCAATGCGTAAAGTAACATCGTCCGAAGAGGTTAACACGCCTTTTTCAATTTCCGCTTCATGAATGAACAAGTCGCCCAGTTTGCGTTGCGTGTCGGAAATGCGCCCGCAACAAGAAGACGAATGAAATTCGCCCGTGTCGCCGACTTGCCCGCCGATTTCGCCGTAAAAAGGCGTTTGGTTGAAAATCACCCAGCCTTTTTCCCCTTGCGCAAGAGAAGAGGTTTCTTTGCCGTCTTTAATAATCGCCAAAACTTTTGCGTCCGCTTCGTGCAGCGTGTAGCCCAAAAATTCCGTGCCGCCGTTTTTTTCTTTTTCGTCAAACCAAACGGTTTCCGTCGCGTTATCGCCGGAGCCGGCCCACGCTTTGCGCGCTTCTTCTCTTTGCCGGTTCATCGCCGATTCAAATCCTTCAACATCAACGGCAATGTTTTGAGAGCGCAGGGATTCTTGCGTTAAATCCAGCGGAAAGCCGTAAGTGTCATACAGCTTGAACGCCACGTCGCCGGACAGCTTATCTCCGCTTTTCAAAGAAGAAGATTCCGTATCCAACAGTTTTAATCCTCTTTCCAACATTTGGCGGAATTTTGTCTCCTCAGATTTTAATAAATCGACAATCAGTGTTTGCGCGCGGATAAGTTCAGGGTAAGTTTCGCCCATTTCCTCAATTAAAAACGGCACCAGCTGATACATCAAAATGCCTTGATAGCCGATTAAATACACATGGCGCATCGCTCGGCGCATAATCCGGCGCAAAACATAGCCGCGCCCTTCGTTCGACGGGAAAACACCGTCCGCGATTAAAAAGCAGGAAGAACGCAAGTGATCCGCGATAATTCGAAAAGAAGCTTTGTTTTCGTGATACGGGTCTTTGCCGGTCAGGCGAGCCGTTTTTTCAATCAAGTTTTTAAAAATGTCTATTTCAAAATTGTCATTGGTGCCGTGCATTAAAGCGGATAGTCTTTCCAAACCGGCGCCCGTGTCAATGCTTTTTCGTCCTAATTCAATTCTTCGGCCGTCCGGCAAGTCTTCAAACTGGTCAAACACCAGATTCCAAATTTCAATAAAGCGGTCTCCGTCTTCTTCCGGCGTGCCGGGGCGTCCCCCCCAGTATTTTTCGCCGTGATCGTAAAAGATTTCGGAACACGGCCCGCACGGCCCCGTGTCTCCCATTTGCCAAAAGTTGGCGTTGGAATTGATGCGGATAATTCTGTCGTCCGTAAAACCGGCGATTTTCTTCCATAAATTATAGGCTTCATCGTCCGAATGATAAACGGTGGCCAACATTCTGTCCGCCGGAATTTCCAGCTCTTTGGTTAAAAATTCCCAAGCATAAGCAATCGCTTGTTCTTTAAAATAATCTCCGAAAGAAAAATTACCGAGCATTTCAAAAAAAGTATGATGTCTTAACGTATAGCCGACATTATCCAAATCATTATGCTTGCCGCCCGCTCTGACGCATTTTTGATATGTCGTGGCGCGCGGATAAGGGGCTTTTTCGGCGCCGGTGTAAATGTTTTTAAACTGAACCATGCCGGCGTTGGTAAACATCAAAGTCGGATCGTTTTGCGGCACCAAAGATGCCGACGGCACATGCACATGGTTGTTTTTAACAAAAAAGTCTATAAATTTAGAACGGATATCATTTGTAATACTCATTGTTTTATCCTTTTCTTTTGTTGCGTATCAATTTAAATTTTTCACACTATAACGT
>CAVDQP010000136.1:0-3037 GCA_963611245.1 Holdemanella biformis | reverse complement strand
GTTTTGGATAAGGTTTCCGATGCTTTTTGTCGGGCTCTGTCAACACCTCGACGCAAAACGGAACAAACATACGCCGGATCTTGTTCATACATTTTTCTTTTTTCCTGAATGGGACGCAGAAAATCACAAGCCGTTTCAATTAACATTTCCTTTAAAGCTTTGGCACCGGCGTCGCCGATAAGAGACGCAATCTTATCCGCCGGACGACCGTCCATCACGCTTATCAGCCGTAAAAGATTCGCCACTTGCGGCCGTCTTTGAGGTTCGTAAGTTATCATCCGTTCGCAATCCGTCGTCGCTTTTTTCACTTTTTGGACGATTTCGTCTCTCGTCGCCTTCAGCATAATGGCGTTGTTGCGGCTTTTGCTCATTTTTTGCACGCCGTCCAGCCCCATTAAAGACACCGTTTGCGACAGTAACGCTACCGGTTCTTCAAAAACGGGGGTTTGAGGCGAAAATTTTTTATTAAACCTGCGCGCAATGGTTCGCGTCATTTCCACGTGCGGCAATTGGTCCTTTCCGACGGGAACGACATTACCGCCGACCGATAAAATATCCGCCGCCTGATGAACGGGATACACAAACATACCCGCGTTGACCGCCGACAAACCGGACGCTTGGATTTCCTCTTTCACCGTCGGATTTCTTTCAAGCTCGGCGTTGGAAACCAAAGTCAAAAACGGCACAAGCAACTGATTTAATTCCGGCACATGGCTGTGCGGAAAAATAAACGTCCGCCCGCTTTCCGGATTAAGACCCACGGAAAGATAATCCAATACCAGCTCGCGCGTGTTTTGAGCGATTTTATCAAACTCCGTATGGTCGGTCAAAACCTGATAATCCGCAATGACAACAAAAAGTTCCATCCCCTTTTGTTGCAACAAAACTCTGTTTTTTAACGATCCGAAGTAATGCCCCAAGTGCAAAGACCCCGTCGGCCTATCGCCCGTCAACACGCGAAATTTTTCCGGCGTCGTATCGATTTCGTGCACCAGTTTGTCGCTGCGCTTTTGAGATTCCAAAAACGTTTTTGAAAAGTTTAAATCTTCCATCTCATACCCTATAAAATTTTAATTAAATGATAGTCAGGATAGCAAAAACAAAATAAATTTCAAGATAAAAGGGGGGCTGGAATCTCTTCCTTCTTTTTTTCATACAGACGATATTTCATCACGTCTTTGAACGTTTCCAGACAGCTGATCAGATTTTTAAAAACATACAGACGGGTTTTGCCTTGCCTTTTATACAATTCTTGCGCCGTCACGGGAGTTGCGACCAACCAAATAAAATTATTGACGTCCAATTTTTTCTTTTCACACACCCATTGCCATGTTCGAAAAATTCGTTTATTTCTGGCGATACGTTCTTGCATCAACAGCGTTTCTTCGCCGTAATCGCCAAAGCTTTTCACCGTGCCGTATTGCAAATTTTTTAAACAAGAAGACAAGGATCTCGGCAAACCGTCTTTCCAGTCAAGATACGCTAAAAACCATCGGTTTAACTCTATCTCCAAATGATTTTTTCGAACCGCTTCTTCTATGGAACGGACGGTGCGGGAACGATAATGCGGCGCGCAGCCTTTTAAATCGTTTTCCACAATCATCGGTTCGTGAGCGGATTTGATTTTATATTCTTGCGCCGTTAAACCCAGCGTCCGTTTTGTCCGAATATTTTTGTGCGTTTTTATCATTTTTATTTACCTCTTTTGTTGATGCAAACTCTGTTATTTTTTGAAAAAAAAGAAACAAAAAAGACGACTCCTTTTTTATGGAAGAAGGAACCTGTCTTTTATTCTTATCAGAAAGGAAAAATTCCCATTCCGCTTGAATATCCCTTTTGCAGGACAAAAATTTTTTTATGTCGCCTTTTTTGGTCGTCTTTTGCGTGAAATAAAAATCGGCGGAAAAAAGCCGAAATAAAGAAAGAACCTCCGACAAACAGACACTTCGATGCTGGCGGCAAAAAGTTTTAGCCCATTTTCTGAAGGAGGCGGACGCCGAAGAACGCGTCCAAAAAAACATATTATCAGGCATATTTTCTTTATTTTTTTGAGTTAAAATCATTTTTTTTCTCCAAAAACTCCTCTTTTTTCAAGATAAATATTCCTAATAAGAATATATGTCAAGTAAAAAATATGCTTGACAAGGTGTTTTTTTAGAGATAAAAGAAAGTATAATTCAACCAGACTAAGGAAGAAACGACAATGAGAAAACCGACTCAAAGTTCTGAAATCAACGCCTTTTGGGGAAAACACAATCAAATAAAAAAATTAAAGGGGTCTCTTTCCCTTTCCGCATTGGGCGAAAAAATGTCCATGGACCAAGGGGGCGTTTCAAAAATTATTCAGGGCAGCGTCAATGTTTACCTGCACCGGATTGTTGAAATCGCGCAGATTTTAGGGTGCAAACCCAGCGAACTTCTTCCCTTGGAATGGCAAAAATCCGACACCGGTTCCTTTCTTTCAAAAGAAACCGTCTCGACGGTGATTGAAACGGTGGAAGAATGGCTTCTTGGCAACAAATTGACGTTGAAACCCGCGGAAAAAGCCAAGTTGATTGTGCTCCTGTGCGCGGAAGTTTCCGCCTTGCCTCAAACAGAACAAGAGTCGAAAATCATTGAGTTTTCAAACTTTTACTTAAAGTCCAAAAGTGCTTAACTTACAGGAGTTATGATGACAAGAGATGATATTACCGAGATTCTTTCTCAGGCAAAACCCATTCAACCCAAAACAGAAAAATCGGAAAATTTAAATTTAGACTCCCTTATCCACATCAAAGGGCACGGAAATATTGTGTTTATCGGCTCTTCGGGGGTATTACTCTTGTTAATGATGATTCTTTTTCTTATTTTTTTTCATTCTTCTTTATAAGAAAAACCACCTACGACCCTATTAACATAAAGCAAGCGAAAGAATTAAAGGCTCTTTTCGCGGAAGTTGCCTTTTGCGAGGATAAAAACATTTATTCTTTACATTATGAATACAGGCATAAATACAAATATCGCTCTTATAAAAAAATAGACAACCGGACTTTTTGGC
>CAVDQP010000135.1:2480-3125 GCA_963611245.1 Holdemanella biformis | reverse complement strand
CAGGGAAGGTTCCTGTCGGAGCGACGCCGGAAGCGGCAAACGCTTTGTTGGAAGTTATTCGTGAAACAAAAACGGGCGCCGGATTGAAAGTTTCGGGCGGAATTTCCTCTTGCCGGCAAGCGCGGGATTATATCATTCTGGCGTCGGTTATCATGGGGGAAAAATGGGTGTATAAAGACCATTTTAGAATCGGAGCCTCTCGTTTATTGGACGACGTGCTCAAGAATCTGTAAATCCGTTGACGTTCGGTTTTAATAAAAAAGGACATCAAAACAGGCGCAAAATCTGTTTTTTGCGCTTAGTCTTCCAATCTGACGCGTAAAAAACGCAACGCTTCTTTTTTTAAAAAAGGCTTTTCCAATTTATCTTCCATTTCTGTCAAAGCCTTGTCAATTTCTCTGTTGGTGGCGTTCGGATATTCCAAAAGAAGAAATTTTTTAAACGCTTCTTTTTGTTCTTCGGTTTCGTAAGAAAGAAGTTCTTCCGAAAAAAATTCTGTGGAACGGTCTGTTTTATTCTCGTTTTGTTTTGCTTTGATAAAGTTTTCGGCGTCGGTTAACCAAGACATATTTTCCTCCTTTTTTTATCGGCATTTTTATTTGAGTAGTGGGGTGTTCTTTTTGCAATTTTTATCCTCGTCGCCAC
>CAVDQP010000135.1:0-2470 GCA_963611245.1 Holdemanella biformis | reverse complement strand
GTGGGGTGTTCTTTTTTTTTTTTTTTTCCTCGTCGCCACAAAGACGGCAAAAACAAAGAAAAAAATGTTAAAAATTCCAGTCGTCCGGCCAGCATAGCCACAGAAAAAATCATTTTGACGGCCGTCGGCAATTCGGCAAGCTTTGTATGAAAACCGGTCATTTTTCCAAAACCGAGGCCGGTATTTGTCAATCCCGTCAAAGAAGATGAAAACGCCGTGAGTAAATCCGCGCCGAAAAGCGTTGATAAAAAAGTAAATGTCAAAAGACAAAAAAGAAATACGGACAAAAAACCGCCGACTTTGACAAACATTGTTTCCGACAAAGGTTCTTTGTTAAATCGGACGGTAAAAATACTGTGCGGTTTGCCGAGGCTTTTTAAATTCAGCCAAAAACTTTTAAATAAGATATTGACGCGGAAACTTTTTAACCCGCCGGAAGTCGAACCGGCGCACCCTCCGAAAGTCATTGCCAACATAAAAAGCACCGTCGCAGGCGCCCCCCAACTTTCATAATTGGTCGCAAACAATCCGGTTGTTGTGGCAAAAGAGCTCATGGTAAAGACCGTTTCTTTGATAATAACGGCGACAGAAGTCGCTTTTTCATTGAAAAGACGCCATACGACAACCACGACGATAAAAGAACACAAAATGCCGAGAAATGTTTTGATTTGTGAATCGTTTTTCAAATTATCCGTTCTTTTATTGTAAAGCAAAATCAAACTTATCAGAGGCAAGGCACTGATAATCATAAAAAAAGACGCAACCCACGAAAAAAGCGGGTAAAGGGTAAATGCTTTTTGAACGGCGTTGCCTGACAAGGAAAAACCGCCCGTTGAAATAATCGACATCGTGTAAAGAAGCGCTTCATAAATCGGTAAATCCGCCGCGGTCAGACAAAACCAGCAGGCAAGGGAAAGTGATAAATAAGAAATAATCAGCACTTTTATGTTTTGAGAAAATAACGGAAAGGATTTGTCGCCGATTTCGGACGTTTCCGTTGAAAAAAGCTGCATTCCTTTTGTTTTCAACGACGGCAAAATCAAAACGGCTGTTAAAATAACGCCCAAGCCGCCTATCCAATGAAGCATAAAGCGCCACAGTTGCAATCCGAAAGTTAAAGAGGACAGTTCTGTTAAAATGCTGGCGCCTGTTGTGGTAATGCCGGAGATGCTTTCAAACAAACAGTCTGTAAAGGAAAAGCCGAATCCTGCCCAATAAAAAGGCAAAGCACAAAAGAAAGAAATAACTATCCAACAAAAGGAAGTTGTCATAAACATGGCGGATAAACTGATGTTTTGGAAAGATTCCTTGCTTAAAAAGCGATGTTTTAAAATCAACGCCATTCCGATGATAAACCCGACTCCGGCTGTTTTTAAAAAAGCAACTGCCGCTTTATTTTCTTCGAAAAAAATATCCACACAAGAAGGAATAAGCATAGCGGCGCTGAAAAAACATAAAACAAAGCCCGTGATGTAAAAAATAAAACGCGTTTTCATCTGCTTTGTGTCCTTTTTTCGTCGATTTTGTTTTTATCCTTTCTTTCTGTTTATACCGCCTTTGTCGTCTTTGCAAGGCAAAAGCTTGAAAAAGACTTTTCTTTTTCCATTATTTTTTACAAAAAAGCGGATAAAAAACAAAAAAAAGCGCCTGTTTGCGGCAAAATTTATTCAAAGTCAGTGCTTGAAACCGATTGACTTTTTGCATAATATGCCGAAAATAAAGGAAAAAACAGGTTCAATAAAGATGATGATTGACGCGCACGCTCATTTGCCCGTTCAAACGCCTCAAAAAGCGTTTTCTTTGCTGCAAAAGGCGGCTCTGTCCGGCATTGGCGCGGTTTTGTTGAACGCGTCCTGTGGCAATGATGAAAAAGAGTTTGAATTTTTGGCGTCTTTGGCTCAAAACAGTCAGCAACAGAGTTCTTCTGCAAAAAATTCCTCTGTTCGAGTTTTTTCGGCTGTCGGTTTTCATCCGTTTGAAGTTGCAACGATTCTTGAAAAAGATTTTGATTTTCTTGAATCTTTTTTAGCCGCTCATCCTTTTTTGGGGATAGGAGAAATCGGTTTGGACAGGACAAAGCCTTTTTTTGAAAAGCAGCTGTATGTTTTTGAACGTCAGTTGCAAATTGCCAAAAATCTTCATCGGTTTGTCTGTGTGCATAATGTCAAGGCGTTCAGCGATATGCAAAGTTTTTATAAACGACGCTTGTTCCCTGAAAAAGTGTTGTTTCATCGTTTTGAAGGCAAGTGTCAAACGGCCGATTTTTTATTAGAAAAAGGAGCCTTTTTAAGCTTGCAAAAACCTCAAAAAAAATGGCGTTCTTTATCCGAAAAAAGAATCGTGCTTGAAACAGATTCGTCCGATTTTTCCGAATCTGTTTTATCTTTGGAAAAAGTGTATCAGCAAGCGTTTGACGAAATGGGGTTAAAAGACATAAAAATTGAAAAAAACTTTAAGGAATTTATTGATG
>CAVDQP010000134.1:0-3134 GCA_963611245.1 Holdemanella biformis | reverse complement strand
TTTATCCTGCCTTGGAAAAAATGCAAAAGGAAATTGACGCGTATCAAAAGTAAACAAACAAATCCGTTTGAAAGCCGGCGTGGATTTAGCCGGCTTTTTTGTTTTTTTCAGGTCTATCAATAAAATTCTTGACAAAACAAAGAAAATAAGGTATTTCTTTATAAAAAGGGAGATTCTCTTTTTTTCGGGATAAAAAATATCCGAGAGGTCAAAAGAGGATACAAATCAAAAAAAAGAGTTTGAAAAAAATGAAAAACACGGTGAAAAGAAAATGTAAAAAAGCGGGATTGGCGTTGGCGGGAATATTGACGGTTATGTCTTTATCCGGCTGTGTTTTTCTCAATCCGGCGATGTGGACGGGACGAGCTCAAGTGCGGGTTTCTTATGACAGACCTCCGGCATACGAGGCGCCTTGCGGCAAAAAAGTGCCTGAAAAGCCGGCAAAGCCGCGCCCTGTTTGTGTTTCAAAAACGTTTTTAAACTGGAATTTTCGGGTTGACTGGCAAAATTATTAAATTTCTGTTTTAGGGTAAAAAAAATTTAGGTATACTGTTTTAATCTTGAAAGCATTTTTTACAAAAAGGGAATAAAATGAAAAAAGATTTGGAAAATAAATTGGCGCAAAGATCAAACAACGGTGATTTTCAAGATCTTTCGATGAGTTTTGAAGGGGGGCAAGATTCCTCTCAAAATCTTTCTTCAGAAAACATAAGTGAAAAAAAAGGAAAGATTCAAAAGAATAAAAAGCGGAAAAAGGCGGTTATGTTGATTGCCCTTTGCGCAACATTGACGTTGGCCAGTTGCACAATGCCGTGTATGCCTCGTGTGCCGGAGGAAACAAAAAAGGTTGAAAAACAGGATCCGACGCCTGCGCCGGAACCGACACCGACTCCTGAACCTGAGCCGGAGCCGGAGCCTGAGCCGGAACCTGAGCCGGAACCTGAGCCGGAACCTGAACCGGAACCTGAACCGGAACCGACTCCTGAGCCGGAAACAATCAGTGCGGCTTTGTCCAGATTGAAAAGCAATATTTATGAAGCACAATATCAAACTTATTCAACGGTGGATAAAACACAGGTGACGCAACAAACAAACCCAAGTTTGTATAACCAATTGTCCGAAGCTTTGAATATTTTGTATTCCACACAAGAGGGAAAGGCGATTATCAAAAAGATTCCTTCTAAAAAAGTGGAAATTTGGGTGACGGATTTTAACACCGACCCGACAGATGCCGTCGGGAAATTTAAAAATGAACCGGCGCGGTTTTCTTATATGGTGAATTCCGAAACCTATGTGGTGAAATTGAATTCCAATTCTTTGAAAAACAAAGAATGGAATCCGGACTTGTTGCCGTTTTTGTTCGGCCGTTATTTGTTGGCGGCGGAGCATAAGGAAATTGCTCTTCAGAATCCCCTTGTTTCCCAGTCCAGAGAGGAAATTGACAGAATCACTGTTCAAAACGCGTCTTTAGATGCTTCCGGAAAAATGTTGATTACCGAACTGCAGGATCTGGAGGTGGAAAAAACAGGTAAAAAGTTACAGACGGTTATCACCAATGGGACTTACAAATCTTCCTTGTATGGAAATTTTTATACTTTGAAGGATTTGGTCGTCTTCCGTGACGATGTCAATAATTTAGGAAAAGAAGGAGCGCAACAAACAGCGTTTGAAACGTATCTTGATTCTCCGTCCGTCAATTTTCAGCTTGAAAATCCGGCGGCGGCGAACATGGACGACGCGGTGTATTCTTACCCGTCCACGCCGTCCGTCAACTTTTCCCGTTCCGTCGGTTTCTTGAACAACAGAGTATCGGACTGTCAGGCGTATTCTCGTAAAGTTCCGTATCTTATTAACCCGGAAGCCAACAAAAGGTTGAATGAGGCCGATGAGGTAATCGCTCTTAATTCGATTTCCTCTTACAATGTGACGACAAATACGATTATCATCAATGCGCAAAAGGGTGGAAATTCTTATTAAAAAAGAAAAAAAGCTTTCAATAACGGACAGGAATTCAAACGCCTGTCCGTTTTTGTATAAAAGAGGCACGCTTACCAATCGGAATCGGGACACAGCAACCGTGTTTTCAGATAACTTTCCCGTGTGTCAAGTTTTTGGTTTTCCGATTTTTGAACCTGATTGAAAAAGTCAAAAACAGGTCGTGTTTGTTCTTTAAGAAATTTCAGTATATAATCGGTAGCGGTTTTTTCTTGTAAAGGAGTTGCAAAAAATATCGGCTCTATTTTTAAAAGCGCTTTTTCATACGCGTCTCGAATAAAAGGAAGATAAAAACGCAAAGTGTTGTAATTGACTTTAACGTGTTCGTTTTCATGATTTATTATGGCGGTATAAGGACAGGAATAAGGCGGATAGGCCGAATCGATTAACACCAGCATTTTATCAAAACCGACGGTCAGTTTTAAAACAGAAGGATAAAGGCAAAAGCCGCCTTTAACGGGGATAAGCGTTGTTCTTAACGATGTTTTTTCTTCCAATCGGCTTAAAGTCAATCCTCGCAAGTTTTCCGTAGCGCGATACAGTTCGGGATTGTTGGGATAAAATTGAACGCGGTTTTGTTGCGCAAACGCTTGAAAATCTTTTGAAGATAAGTGATTGTAATACACAGGTTCCACCGCTTGCAGCACGGCTTGCACAACGGGCTTTTCTTTCGGATAAGGGCACACGGACGCGGACAAGCCGGGAAAAGAAGAAAAAAAGCCTCCTCCGAAAGCAAAGAAAAACAACAAAAATGTTCGGTCAAAAAGCTTCTTTCCGATACTTTTTTTTCTGCTTTTTTCGTCATACATTTTTTTATCTTTCTTTTCAAAAGGAACCTCGGATTAAATTTTCCAATCGCTTTTCGGACATAAGTCAATCGTTGCCTGATAGCTTTCCGGTGTGTCGATTTCATTGTTTTTTTCAATCACTTTTTTATTTAAAAAAGAAATCAACGGTTGCAAGTTTTTGATAAGATACGTAATGATGCTGTTGCCGTAATGTTCCGTTTGGTCTTGATATTCGATAAAAACGGTCGGAATATTTTGGATTAAGGCGTCAACTTGGTTTTTAAATTCGGGAGCGTAAAATTCCAACGCTTCTTGAGCGACTCGAACATGATAGTTTTCATGGTCCAAAAT
>CAVDQP010000133.1:0-3143 GCA_963611245.1 Holdemanella biformis | reverse complement strand
AAAATGCCCCGCTTCTATTTGCAACGAGGCCGTGTCGATATTTTTCAACACAAGCGAATTTTTCCAACTTCCCGTTTCGATATTCAACGAACCGTTGGCTTCGATTTCTCCTTTTAAGATGTTCCCCGTGAAGTCGATAAGTCTGAAAGTCTTATCCTTTAAGGAAAATAACGTTTTGACGTTATCAAAAGAATATCCTTTGAAAGACAAAAGTTGCGCCGAAATATTCAAATTTAAAGATAAATTTTTCCAAAGATTGAAATCAAAAGCTTCTTTTGAAAAGCCGTTTTCTTTTGTGGAAAACAAGCTGTTGGGTTGAATAAATTTATCCAAATCCAAAATACTGGCCTGCAAAGAACCTTCAATCGTCAACGGGTTGCTTTTATAAGCCAAATCGCCTTTCAACGTTTGAATGCCGATGGTGGCTTCCAAATTGCCGAAGTTCAGACTGTCTTTCGTGCCGGAAACAGAGGAGGACCATTTAAAGCTGCCCGCCAAAGCCGGTAAATAATTAAAGTTGGGATTAAACAAGCCGGCAAATGTGTGAAAATTCGGGTGTTTGACGGAAATATCCAAATTGTAAGAAGGAGTTGTAAACACATTTTGAATAGACCCTTTGCCGGTCAAAGACACTTGAGCAAATTCCGTTGTCGTCGAAATTTCCAACAGTTGTTCGTTGCCTTTCAAAGAACCGGAAGAATCGGCGTCGTTCAACACATTAGGCGAGTCAAACGGGTTTTTGATGCCGGCTCTGTTCAGAAAGAGTTCGGCGTTTTTCAAAGAAACGGTGTAATTTAAGTTTTGAATGTTCAAAGGTTTGTTGCCAAAGCCTTCCAACGCCCCGTCCAGACGGAACGACAAAGAGGCCATGTCGTCTACTTTCAATAAATTCAACACAACAGAACCGTTCGCGCCGGAAAAATTCAAAGAAGCCGACTTAATGGGCAAATTTTGATACGTGATGTTTTCCGCGCTGATTTCCGCTTTGATATACGTGGTGTTGAAAAAAGAAAGCTTCTTTAATCCGTCGCGGAATAATGTCGGCAATTCGGCAAAGGAAATCAAGGGGTGAACATTACCTTGCTTTTCTTTTCCTTTTTGAACGTTCTTTTTCGGCGGATAATACGTGTCAAGATTGATGTTCTGCAAAGTCATAAATGCGTTGACCGTCGGTTTTTCTCCTGTTTGAACGGTTAAATTGCCTTGTGCTTTAACATTGTCAATCTGAAGAGAAGATTTTTTGAAAGTATATAAAGACGGCGAAATTTCTGCGTCTCCGTTGAAAACGGTTTTCTTAAAGGTTCCTTGCGGGAAAGAGGCCAGCTTGTCTTCGTCCAGCCAAATAAGAACATTTCGAATGTCGGCGGAGGTCAGATTGGCTTTCAACAAAGCTTTCGGCGTGTTTTGTTCAAAAACGACCTGTCCGGAAACATCAAATTGCGTGTCATACGGCGCTTTTGCCGAAAACTTGCTGATGACAAAACCGTTTTTCTGCGTTGAAATTGTCAAAAGCGTGTCTTTAATGCTTTGTTTATTATAAAGAATCTCTTTAATGTTCAAATTAAAAGAGGAAGAAGTGAACGAGGTCGGTGCAAAACCGCTCCACCCTTTTTTATCAAAGTAATTTTTGGCCAGTTCAACAAAACCGGCGGCCTCAATTCTGTCCATGATAAAGGTGCCGTTGAGGGATTTTTCTTCCTTTTCTTGCGGTAAAAAAACATATTTTAAAGAACCGCTGAGTGCGTTGGTTGTTTCCTGCGCTCCTTGTCGCAAGGCGATTTCTTTTAAATCCAGCACGGTAGGCGACAATTCCAAAGAAACATTCCCGATAAGAGGCGTTTCAAAACTTTCCGGAATTTCCGTTTGAACATTGAAATCTTTAAAAAAACGCGCCAGATTTTTAATTCTTAAAGACAATCCGCCGGATAAAGAAGAGCCGGTTGACAATCTTGACAGAATGCCTTTGAAACGAACGGCGGCATTTTCCCCGTTTGTCGTCATTAAAAAGTTCATTTCCGTCGCTCTGTCTGAAGCAATTTTATCCGTTGTGAGCATAGTGCTTATTTTCTTTGCGTTCCATTCAAACGAACCGTCGAATTTAAAAGGTCCCTGAACAGAATCGGCAATCAATTCGCCGTTGATGTTGTTGATGTTTTTGTGAACTTGATACAAAGCGCTTTGATAGATAATCTGCCCGTCGATAATAATCATACTTTCAAATTTCGGTGAAAGGCTTTGCCGTCTTTCCCCCAGCAAATCTATCTCGTCCAAAGAAGAACTATTTAAAAATTCAAAATCCCAATTGACTTGTTTGTCCGCTAATTGTTCAAGATAAATAACCGGTTTGTCCAAAATGACTTTCTTAAAAACAAGGGGGTTTTTGAACAAAGAATCCCATTCGACAACCGCGTTCACCTTGTCTATTTTGACCATAAACGGTTGCGAAGCGCCGTTGATGTTTTCAATTTGAACATCGGTAATGGTAATGGTGGGAGTAGGCGACCACGTTAAACTCAAGTCTCCGTTGATTTGAGCCTGTCGGCCGGTTAATTCCTGAATAGAATCCAAAAATTGTTTTTTATAGTTTTCAACGTCAAGCCCTTTTATGACCATAAAGAAAACACCCGCGCAAACAGAAGCAAGCACAATCAGAACAATTAGAATTTTTTTCACAGAAGGACTCCCTTTTTATTTAAAAGTAGTTTGATTTTTCTTTAAATGACTATATCATAAACAAAATAATCAAAAATGAAAAGCAGAAACTTATTTTTTTAAATTTAATAGTCAAATTATCGGCACAAAAAACGATTAAAAAGATAAAAAGGAGATAAAATGGATATTCGCGCTCTTTCTCAAAAGATAGCTTCCGTCTTGGATTTAACCGCTCTCGGGGATCAAGAAACAGAACAAACAACGGCTCTTTTATGTCAAAAGGCTTTGTTGCCTGTCGGCGGGGTTGCGGCGGTGTGTGTATGGCCGGGGTATGTTTCTTTGTCGAAAAGGCTGCTGAAAGGGTCGAATGTTCGTGTGGCGACGGTTGTAAATTTCCCGAAAGGGACGGACGACCTTTTGTCGGTTCAAAAGGAAATAATGCAGGTTTTGCAAGACGGCGCCGATGAAATTGATATGGTTTTCCCTTACCA
>CAVDQP010000132.1:0-3175 GCA_963611245.1 Holdemanella biformis | reverse complement strand
GGTTAAAGAATCGTTGACAAATAAAAAGAATTTTTTATAAAATATCCTCTTGAAAAAAACGAAAAGAGAAAAGACGGAAGTTTAAGAAATAAAATGCAAAAATTTTCAAAAGAACATCAAGAACTGATTGTCGGCATTGTGACGCTGTTTTTTATCTCTGTCCTTTTTGCCGGCGTTCATTTTTGGCGGCTGCGACGGGATTTTTTGTCAAAGGAGTTTGTTTTATACGCTAATTTTACAAAATCGGACGGTTTGTTGGATAACGCGGTCGTGCGTTTGTCCGGCTTGCCTGTCGGAAAAGTGGTGGCGCAGGAATTGACCAGCGCTTACATTGTGCGGATAAAAATGGCGTTTGATAAAGAACAGTTCTTGTCAACGGATACAATGGCGGTGATTGAAACGGACGGTATGATGGGGCCGAAACATATTGAGCTGGTCCCCGGCGCCGAAGAGGAATTTTTGCAAAGCGGCGACACGCTGTCTTATGTTCAAGACGCTATTTTATTAGATGATATTATGACGCAGGCGCTGTCCTATATGGAAACAAAAGCAAAGGAACGCAAACAATGCGAGGCTTTGCAAAAAAGTATTCAAGGGTTGTAAAAAAGCTTGTTCCCGTGTGTCGGAAATATAAAGGAGTTCACAATGAAAAAAAGTCCGGTTGAAACAATTTTAGGATTGGCGGTTTTGGTTTTTACGGGATTGTTTTTATTTTTTGCCGCTGCCCATGTGAATATCAAGTCGGTGGAAGGGTATCCTGTTCTGACTTCTTTTTCAAAAGTCGGCGGTTTGGAAGAAGGAGCCGATGTCCGTATCGGCGGGGTTAAGGTCGGTTCTGTTTTGAAAATGTCTTTAGATCCGGAAACGTATCAAGTCAAAACAATTTTATCCATTCAAAAAAATGTGAAAATTCCGGAAGATTCTTCCGCGGCGATTGTGGATTCCGGTCTGATGGGGGATAAATATGTCAAAATCGAACCGGGGCTGTCCAGAGTGATTTTAAAACCTGACGAGGCTATCAAAAAATGTCAGGATTACCGTTCTTTGGAAGACGCTATCGGTCGGTTGATTTACAGTGTGACGCAATAAACAAAGTTTTGAATAGAGCATTTAGAAATAGAATAACCAAGGCAAAAAATCGGCGGATAAAAGCGGATAAAAACGGGGATAAGATGAAATATAAAACACACTTTCTTTTTTTGAAAAAAGTTTTTATCTCGGCGGCTTTGGTTTTCGTCTCTTTTTCTTGTTCTTGTTTGTTTGCCGCGGATATTGTCGCAACGCATGTCAGTTTAAGGGCGTTGGATAAGGTGACCGGTCGTTTCAGAACGTTGGAAAGCCCCGTGGGCGAAGAAATCGCATTTGAAAATTTGCGGATTTATCCGGAAGTGTGCTTGAAAAAACCGCCGGAAGAAACGCCGGAAGATATGGTTTTTTTGACCGTCTATGAACAAAAGCCTCAAGGCGAAGAACAAGCGGTTTTTAAAGGGTGGATGTTTTCATCGAATCCGGCGCTTTCTCCCATGGAACACCCGATTTATGATGTTTGGGTGTTGGAATGTTCCGTAGCAGAAGAGGCAGTCGAACAAAATCAAAATTTGCCGTTGTCTGATGTGCGGGATTTGCCTTTGGATAAGGAAGAAAACAGCGCTTCTGTTATAACGGCCGAAGAAAAATCCACGGCGGAACAGACAAATCCCATTGCGGACGCAGGGGAAAATTCTGTGAACGATTCAAAAGCCGTCTCTGTCACGGGCGATGTTGCCGCGGATAAAAATTCTGTTATCGATAAAAATCTTGTTATCGATAAAAAATCCGAAGAAAAAGAAAATTTGTTTGAAAAAGAAAACAGTTCTCTTCCTTTTTCCGATTCTGTATCCGTAGAACAAGATGCATCGCAGACGGAACCTTACTCTTCAATTTTGCCGGAAGAGGTCATAGTTCAAAGCTTGCCCGAACCTGCTTTTGACTAACGCTGTTTTCCGTGCGGTTGAGCGGTGCAAAATTTTTTTATCGGTGCAAAAAAGGGGGAAAAAAAGTTTTTTCTTCCCCTGTTTTGTCCTTTTTAGTCTTTTTTTCTTTTTTTTCTTTTTCACCAGACGCGGTTGATATCTTTCTTTTCAAAAAACGCCTTGATATTATCCAAAGTCGTTGCCAAGATTCTGTGAATGGCGTCAATGGAATTAAACGCCGTGTGCGGGGTGATAAGAACATTTTCCATTTGCAGAAGCTTTGTGTTGATAAGCGAGGAAAGCAAAGTTTCCTTGTGCAACAGTTTTTCATTCGGAAAACGAATATCGTCATGAATAAGAAGCTCTTCATGTTCCAAAACATCTAAGCCGGCGCCGGCGATTTTTCCGGATTGTAACGCTTCATACAGCGCTTCTGTTTCGATTAAATCTCCGCGCGCGGTGTTGATGATGTAAACGCCTTGTTTCATTTTGGCAAACGCTTGAGCGTTCAAAAGATGATAATTTTCTTTTGTGGACGGCACGTGCAAGGTAATAATTTCCGATTGTTGATATAAATCATCTAAAGAAACGTATTCAACGCCTGTTTTTTTCACTTCTTCATTCGGATAAAGATCATAGGCCAACACTTTCATACCGAAACTTAATGCCAGATGTATCACATGACGGCCGATGGCGCCGGTGCCTATGACGCCGAGGGTGCGTCCGTGCAAATCCAGTCCGATGTAATTGTCTAAACTTAAATGTCCGTTTTTCATCGCTTGGTTGACGGAGGTGATTTTCCTTGTCAAATCCAACAGCAACCCGAACGTAAATTCGGCTACGGTTATTTCTCCGTAACGAGGCACATTGCGCACTTGAATGCCTCTTTTTTTGCAATATGCCGCGTCAATATGATCAAAGCCGGTGGAACGCGTGGTAATTAACTTCAGATTTTTAAATTCGTCCAGCAAAGCAAGGTCGATTTTCTGCGTGTGCGGAAAAACGGAAATAACAGACGCTGCTTTGTAAGGAGATAATTCTTTCGCCGTCAAAGCGTTTAACTGTTTTTCTTTAAAAACGCATGAAAACGGAAGAGCGGCTTTTTTGTCTTCCATAAAACGAACGGAAAGAGGGCCCATATCAAAAAAAACAACAGATTCCATAGTCAGATTCCTTTCTTAAAAAAATTCCAAGGGAGGAAAGCGCCTTTATCAGTATAGAGA
>CAVDQP010000131.1:0-3238 GCA_963611245.1 Holdemanella biformis | reverse complement strand
CCGCTTTGTTGGAGCCGAAAAAAAAGCAAGTGTCCTTTTCTCGTTTTCAAGCGGGGTTGAATGATTTTGAAGGTCGGTTTGTTCAAGAAAAATCCGGTGATGTGGCTATCAATTTGAAAGGGAATTTTTTGGATATCAGCGGCTTGTTCCACCCCGTGACAAAGACGGAAAAAATACATCGGATTCAGTTGAAGGAAGTTGAAAAACAACAACCGAATAAAACTATTTCCGTGGATATCGACGTTGCTTCTTTGAAGTTGGCAAAAGAGGAAGAACCTTTGAAAAACGCGTCTGTTCACGGAAATCGCAGAGGCGCCGTTTGGTCGGATTTAAGTTTTGAAGCTTTGGCGGTTCATGCGCCGATTTTAGCTTCTTTGGATAAAACAGGTCGATTTTCTATCAGAACAGATGATTTCGGCAGTTTGTTGAAAATTGCCGGTTATTCTCAGCGCGTGCACGGCGGTATTTTGAAATTGGAAGGACAACAAGACAAAACCGGTCGTTTTAAAGGAACGGTTCGTGTCAAATCTTTTGAATTGTCGAATATGTCTTTTTTGCAACAAGCGATGACCATTATCGGCATTGTCGGTGCGTTCGGCAATGACAGAATTGCTTTTAAAGAGGCGCGTTTGCCTTTTGAATTAAGTCCGGAGTATGTTTTGAAACTGCAAGACGGTGTCGTGTCCGGCAATTCTTTGGGTTTTACGATTAACGGATACGCCGATTACAAAGAATTGGACTTTGTCGGGACGATTGTGCCGGCTTACGCTATCAATAGTTTGCTTGGAAAGATTCCTCTTATCGGAGGGATTTTTTCCGCCGATAAAGGCGGCGGCCTTTTGTCCGTCAACTATTCTTTGAAAGGAACGCCCGAAAATCCGGAAGTCAAAGTAAATCCGTTCACTATTTTAACCCCTGGATTTATTCAAAAAATGTTTATGTCAACCCCCGAGGAGATTAAAAATTGAGGCCTTTGGAACCCCTTAAAGCTGTCGGTTTGTCCAGCGATACGGCTATTTCAAGCATAGAAGTCGCGTATCTTTTAACAGACGGATTGGATATTTTCGAAAAAGATGTTGTGTTGTCGCGTCCGTATTCTCCGGAATTAAGAGATGCTCTTTTTTCCGTTTTAGGGGAAAAAGGACAATTGGATTTGTCTTATTATCGTTCTGTGGAAGAACAGGTGACGCAAGCGCATATTCAAGCAATACAAGATCTTTTGGATACAATCGGCCTTCAAAAACCTGATGTTATCGGGTACGAAGGGCATACGGTGCTTCATCGGCCCCAGTTTAAAATCAGCTGTCAGATAGGCGATGTGCAAAAAATCGCCGATGTTTTTCAAACACAAGTTGCGGGTCGGTTCATTCAGTCCGATTTAATGGCGGGCGGACAAGGGGCTCCTTTGTATGCCGGCTTTTATGACGCTTTGACCAGAAAGGAAGAAAAACCTTTGGCGGTTTTGGATATCGGCGGGTTGGCGTCCGTGACTTATATCGGTCCGAACGGAGAGTTGGAAGCTTTTGTCATCGGCCCCGGCAACTGTTTAATAAATTCTTGGATGCATCGCAGGTTGGGGACGGAAATGGATTTTAACGGAGAACAGGCGATTAAGGGAAAACCGGACGAACGCGTGATTCAAAAGCTGTTAAAACATAAATATTTTGCAAAAGAGCCTCCGAAATCTGCGGACAGACAAGAATTTGACGATTTGTTGCAAGATGTGGAAGGTATGAGCGTTGCGGACGGGGCGGCGACGTTAACTTTGTTTGTGGCTCGGTTGATTGCGCAAAGCATCAATCGTTTTATTCCGCAGCCGCTCAAAAAAATCATCGTTTGCGGCGGCGGCGCGTTTAATCCGACTTTAATGCGTTTTTTAAGGCAAAATATGCCGTATGTGTTTTTCCAGATTTTTTCTCAACTGGGGTGGAAAGGCAAATCTTTGGAAGCTCAAGGAAACGCTTTTTTAGCGACACGGCATTTGTTCGGATTGCCGATTTCCTTCCCCTCTACAACGGGGGTGTCGGAACCGGTTTGCGGAGGACGGGTGTGGCTTGCCCGTTCAACAGAAGAGCTAACGACAAAAGAGCAAAAATAAAGGAAACAAAAGGCAGATTTCCGGCTAAAAGCCGCAAAAAGGTTCTGTCTTTTTTCGGATAATGTTTTAACAGACTGCGCCAAACGCCGACGGCTTGCCAACAAGTCAAACAGACCGCCGCGATTTGAATGTTTAAAAGAACATAGGCCAACACAAGTTCTTTTTTCTGTTCAAAAAGATAAAAGAAAAGCGCGCGTGTCGGTAGATTAAAAATCAGATTGACGCAAACATAGTTGATAAAAAAACTTTTTTTGAACGAAAAGTTCCCTTTCCAATGATCGACAATGTATTGAAACACGATTTCCTCCGGCGATTTTAACGGGAAAAGTTTGTTTTAATTTCTTTCATCTGATTGTCAATTAAAAAAGACAACAGATCCGTGAATTTTACAAATCCCAAATGCGGACTGGCGTCAAAACGGTCCAATGTTTGATAGGTTTGTGTTTCGTAATGAAAAACAATGATTGTTTCGCACGCGTGCCCCAACGGCAGATATTTTTGCCGCCACGGACAATTGGAGTAAGTTTGATACACTTCCATCAAAGACGGAAAAGTATATGATTTTAAAGGACGATCAAACGATTTTGTTCCGAATAATTCTATTCCGTTCCAACAAAGTCCGTTTGTCTTTCCCAAAAAATCAAGGTAGTTTTGCGGAATTTTAGTAATGTGAGCACCGGCGAAAAAGCTCATTAAAGTCGTTCTGTCGTCATCTGTTGCCGGCGGGAAAAACAGAGCATTTTCTTTTTTCAAGATTTTAAAAAGATTTAAAAGCATTTGCAGCCTCCTTTTTCAAAATAGGCTTTCAAAATCGGCGCCTGTTCCGAAATCGGACGATTTGCCTTTGTCGACAAAAAAGGTAAAAAGTCAGAACTCTTTTTTTTCATTTTCATCTTTATCTCCCCGGCATGGTTTTTATGGAGATTCTTTTAAAAGCTTCCGCCGAATAGCCCGCAAAAGCACTGCGATCATGCTTTCCTTTGCCGCCGGAACCCGTGTAATTTGTCGGCGGAATAAAGACTTTCCCTTTTGGAAAAGGAATGTAAAGTTTTGAAGGCAAAGTCCCGTTGTCAAGCATGGAAGTCTGTTCATTTAAATACAAATGAATATTTCTGTGATAAGGAATGTTTTGAATTAAAA
>CAVDQP010000130.1:0-3245 GCA_963611245.1 Holdemanella biformis | reverse complement strand
CCTTGAACAAAGCGACGCTGTTTTCTTTTAAAAAAGGAATCTGATACAATTTATGTTCCGGCGCGTAAAGAACGTTGGAAAAAGAACCGAAAGTCTTTAATAAATCTTTTGCTAGCGGTTTCACATCTTTTCGCGGCAAAGCGTAAGTTAAAATCAGTTCCAACAATTCATAATCAGGCAAGCTGTCCGGATTATTCAACAATTTATCTCTTAACCGATGCCGATGGCCGGCGGTGTAGTCGTCTGTCGGTTTCTGCTTTGTTGTCGATGAGGAAAGGTCGTCTAAAAGAAAATCATTCATCTTGCGTTTTTTTAAGAATCAATTAGGTCAAAATTTTTGATAAGGCTTTGTTTTAGGACTTATTTATAAGGAGGACAGTTCCACCCTTTCGGGGAAAGGGTGAAAATTTCCGGTCCTTTTTCGGTAATGCCGATAGAATGTTCAAATTGCGCGGACAAAGATCTGTCTTTTGTAATCACCGTCCACCCGTCGGACAAAGTTAAAGTCGGACTGCGTCCGGCGTTGACCATAGGTTCGACGGTAAAAATCATTCCTTCTTGAATTTTTTCCCCTTCCCCCGGGGTGCCGTAGTTTAAGACATTCGGCATGGCGTGAAAAACTTTGCCGACTCCGTGTCCGCAATAATCTTCCACAACGGAAAAACCTTGTCTGTGGGCACACGCCTCCATAGCGTGTCCCGCGTCTCCCAACGTGTGTCCGATTTTGCATTCGTTAATGCCGGCCCACATGGTGTCAAAGGCGTTTTGAACCAGCCTTTTGGCTTTGACGGAGATTTTTTCTCCGACAAAATACATGCGGCTTGTATCGCCGAACCAACCGTCCACAATCGGCGTGATGTCAATATTGATAATGTCGCCTTCATAAAGGACTTTTTCCCCCGGAATGCCGTGGCAAACAATATGATTGGCGGAAATGCAACTGGCTTTCGGATAGCCGTGATAGCCGATAGTCGCCGGAACGCCGCCGTTGTCGCGCATAAATTCTTCCAGTTTTTTATCCAACTGTCCCGTTGTTACCCCCGGAACAACAAAAGGCGTGATATAATCCAACGTTTCGGCGGCCAGTCGTCCGGCTTTACGCATACCGTCAAAGTCGGACACTTTATATATTGAAAGTTTTTTATTTGTCATAGATACTTACTTCATCTTTTATTTCTATTATGTTTTGAGTTATTTTACATCTCATGGCGATAATTTTCACGTCTTTTTTGCACGCTTGCGTCATTAAATAAGCAAAAGACGGATTTTGTCGCCAAGAAAGAAACATTTTGTCGGCGTCGTTTCTGAAAAAAATAATGAAAAGAAAAGCTTTTTCATTTTCTTTTTTGACAGAAATTAAGTTTGTTAACTGAATTTGCGCCTGCAGCCTTCTGTCGTCCGGATAGAAAAAAGAATCCTCTTGTTTTGAAAAGCCGGCGGCCGCCATGACTAAACAAGAATGATCTTCGTCGTAAAAACGAAGGAGGGGACATTCATCAACGGAAGAGGTTTCTTTTTTATAAGACGGATAAGCGGAAAGATGTTTTAATTTTCCTTTTTGCAAAGCTTCTTCAAACACCGCGGCCAGTCGGGATTCGTTCACGGCGATAAGAGTGCCTTGCGCTTGTATTTGTTCCAAAACATACAAGGGGTCCTTATTGCTTGCTTGTCTGTGGACGGACACATATATTTTGCGAAACGTCGGAAAGGCGGCGCAAAGTTGCGGCAACAGCGGCGCAAAGACTTCAATCATCTTTTTGGTGGTTGTCAAACGGGCAAAAAGAGTCGTTTCATCCTTTACCCCCTCCAGAGTTCCGGCGAGCAGTAATGTTTCATAAATCATCTTTTTTCCCTTTTCTTTTTTTTAAAAATATTGATTTTTTTTAGAAAAAGCAATAAAAATAAAGGTATGAAAAAAATTGATAAAAGATATGTGTGGTCATTTTTGATCTTTTTGTTTGTCGCCAGTTGGCTTTTGTTGAATTCGCCTCTGGTCTACGGGGATTGATTTTTTTAAGTTGATTTTCCGTCCGGCCTTCGGTATGATTTAGGTAATTTTAGACAAACAAAAAAGGCTGTTGTATGTCCGAATCCTACTCCGGAAAAAAATTGTTGCAAAAAGTGTCGATTATCGCATTGGCCGGTGTGATGGCGTGCGCGGGAGTCGGGTGTTCTTCCACGGCGGTTTTGCAAACAAGGAAAAATATTCAGACCTATATGGCGTCGGCGCAAGATTTCAGAACGGACAGAGAAGTTTTGGACGAAATTTTAAGCCATTGTGTCGGTATGACGGCTTTTCAAAAAAAATCTCTTTCAAAAAATCTGCGGATTTTGTTAGGGACGGAGTCGGGAAATATTCTTTTACGCCGTTTGCCGAAAGAGGTGTTTTTTGAAGTTTCCGACGGATTGAAAAAAACGGAAGAGGATTTTTTAATCGGATCGTTCAGCAAAGAGGAAAATCGAATTTATTTGAGTCCCGATGTTTTTTCCGGTTTTTACAAGGATCTTTTAACCGTCGCTTTGGCGCATGAAATCGGTCACGCCGTTCAAAATGAAATGCGTCTGGGAAGCCGAGCGGGGGAAGATACTTCTTTTTCGCCGCTTCAGGTGGCTTGTTTAAATAAATTGTTGGAAGCGGAAATGTTCGCTTATTCTTTGGACACGATTTATCAGATCAAACAAAAAGACAAATCGTTTTTTAAAGAAGTTTTTTTGCAGGAAGATATTATTTATTCTCGAAAAATGTATGAAGACTATGCGGCGGCCTATGAAAAAAATCTGGATTCCTTTGAAAAAATGGGAACGCCGACCGGTCAGGCGGAAAGCTATGCTCGGCGTAAAACCATGGGGGAATTTATTGAAATTATGTTGTCTGCGTCTTTTTCAAGCGAATACGGTTCGGATACGCTCAGTTGGAATTTTTCTTATAATTTGCAAGGCCGGTCCGTCGCCGACAGTATTTTAATGCAGTATCCGCAAACTCTTTCTTCGGAAGGAAACGATCCCTTGTATCGTTTTTTGTTGAAAAAGCACGCGGATGAATTTTTCATCGCGGCGGACAAATTGGAAAGTCTTCTTCCAAACAGGGATTTGGCGTATTTGTTGTATAAGACGTCTGTCGTGTTGTCGGCTTACGAAACGGGAACGGTTACAAAAGAAGAAATTCCCGCTTACAGAAAAGCTGTCGATAAAACCGATGAATATCAGGCGGTGAAAGAGGCTTATATTTCTTCAAACGGAAATGA
>CAVDQP010000129.1:0-3261 GCA_963611245.1 Holdemanella biformis | reverse complement strand
GCTGATGGCGTATTTTTTTTCGGACAAGATGATGACTTTTTTGGCCGATTCCAAACCGTATCCGGATACACCGGAAAACAAAAAAGTATATCAATCGGTTGAAAATATCGCCATAACAGCGGGATTACCGGTTCCGAAATTGTATATTATCGATGATGATTCTTTAAACGCTTTTGCGGCCGGATTTTCTCCGCAATCCGCGTCTGTTTTTCTGACAAAAGGCATTATTGAAAAATTAAAGCCTTTAGAGCTGGAAGCCGTCATCGCGCATGAAATGTCTCATATCGGCAATCAAGATATCCGTTTAACCGGATTGATTATTATGGGATTGGGCATTTTTTCCGTTTTATTGCAAACTTTCCGACTTTCTTTGAGAGAAAGTTATGCGCATCAATCCGGAAGCAGAAAATCTTCAAAAAGCAATAAAAACGGTGCCGGCGTTATTCCGTTGGTTTTATGCGTCTATTTGGCCATCTGGGTGTTTGCTTATGCCGTAGCACCTCTTATCCGACTCGCCATTTCCAGACAAAGAGAGTATTTAGCCGATTCGTCAGCCGCTCTTTTGACACGCAATCCGGCCGCTTTGGCATCGGCTTTAAAGAAAATTTCGTCCGACGCCCGAATTGAAATGTTGGACAAATACCCGATGATGGGTATCGCCTGTATTGAAACGCCTTACGACAAAAAGAAAAAAACAGGACTATCCACCCTTTACGCCACGCATCCGCCTATCGGCCTGCGCATAAAACGGTTGTATGAAATGTCCGGTCGCCCCGTGGAAGATTGGACTTTTATTTAAGATTTTCCCCTTTGAGTGTTTAAAAAAGAAAAAAATGAAAGGAAAAAGAAAATGGATACGATTATGGAAGCTCTTTTAACACGTCATTCCGTTCGCAAATATGAAAAAAAGACGATTGATAAAGAAACCCTTGATGAACTTCTCCGCTGCGCCATGCAGGCCCCCTCCGCCATGAATCGTCAAGAATGGGAATTCATCGTCGTCACAAAAGAAGACACCTTGCAAAAAATTATGGAAATTCATCCGCACGCTTCTTTTTTGGCCGATGCCGGAACCGCGATTATTATCTGCGGAGATAAAAACAAACAGTTCCAAGAAGGTCACTGGATTACGGACACGGCCGCGGCAACGGAAAACCTGCTTTTGGCGGCGCATGGTAAAGGGTTAGGCGCTTGTTGGTGCGGTATATTTCCGGATACGGAAAGAATGAAGGCTTTTCAAGATCTTTTCCATCTTCCGGAACATATTTTACCGATGTCTTTAAATGTCATCGGCTATCCGAAAAGCATTCCTGTGCAACATTCAGAACGTTTTGTGCCGGAAAAAATCCATTATGAAAAGTGGTAAAAACCTCTTTTCTTTTTAGTTGGAAAGACATAAAAACCCTTTTAAAAAAAGCCCTTCAAACGAAGGGCTTTTCCTTGCATAACAGCAACAAAACAGCGGGAAATTTCCGTTGTTTTTTGTCTTGCCTTATTCGGCTTTTTCAGAAGAAGATTCTTCCGTCGCGGCAGTTTCCTCTTCAACTTCTTTTTTCTTTTTAGAAGTTGTTTTCTTTTCCGCGTTTTCTTCCGTTTCTTCTTTTTTAGCTTTAGAGGCGGACTTTTTCTTTTCCAAAGCCGCTCCTAAAATATCGCCCAAAGAAGCGCCGGAATCCGTGGATCCGAATTCAGACAAGGCTTGTTTTTCTTCGGCCAGCTCGCGCGCTTTTACCGACAGAGTCACCTTGCGGGTTTTTGCGTCTATCTGCGTAACTTTCGCGTCTACTTTTTCACCGACGGCAAAACGTTCCGGTCTTTGTTCGCTGCGGTCGCGGGACAAGTCGGACTTTTTGATAAAGCCTTTCATGCCGTTGACATCAACTTCAATACCGCCTTCCGTGATACCGGTCACAACCGCCGTGACAACATCTCCTTTGTTCACGCCTTGAACAGCATGTTCAAAAGGATCTTCCGTCAGCTGTTTAATTCCCAGACTGATTCTTTCTTTTTCGACATCAATGTCCAGAATTTTCGCTTTGACGACCGTGCCTTTTTTGTATTCCTTAATCGCTTCGTCGCCGGATTTATCCCAAGACAAGTCAGACATATGAACCATTCCGTCCAATTCGTCCGTCAACCCGATGAACAATCCGAATTCCGTAATATTGCGGATTTCGCCTTCAACAACGTCCCCGTTGGAATGAGACGCTTTATACGCTTCCCAAGGATTTTGTTGAGTTTGTTTGATACCGAGAGAAATTCTGCGTTTTGCAGGATCCACATCCAACACGACAACATCGACTTCCTGAGAAGTGGAAACCAATTTCCCCGGATGGATATTTTTCTTTGTCCAACTCATTTCGGAAACATGAACCAGACCTTCGATTCCTTCTTCCAATTCGACAAAAGCGCCATATTCCGTGATATTTGTCACATGGCCTTTAATCTGTTTTCCGACAGGATATTTTTCTTCCACGCCGGTCCACGGATCCGCTTCCAATTGTTTCATACCCAAAGAAATTCTCTGAGTATCCGAATTGAAACGGATAATTTGCACCTTCACAGGTTGACCGACCGTCAAAGCTTCCGCCGGATGATTGATTCTTTTCCAAGAAATATCCGTCACGTGAAGCAATCCGTCAACGCCGCCCAAATCAATAAAGGCGCCGTAATCGGTAATATTTTTGACAACGCCTTCAACAACTTGTCCTTCCGCCATATTTTTCATAATTTCGGAACGTTGTTCGGCTCTTGTTTCTTCCAAAATAGCCCGTCTGGAAACAACGATATTTCCCCGAGCGCGATCCATTTTCAAAATTTGGAACGGTTGCGGAGCGCCGATCAGAGCGGACACGTCGCGAATCGGGCGAGCGTCAATCTGGCTGCCCGGCAAAAACGCAACGGCGCCGTTCAAATCAACGGTAAAGCCGCCTTTTACGCGACCGAAAATGGTTCCGATCACCTTATCGCCTTTTTCCAAAGCTTTTTCCAAATCATTCCACGCTTCTTCTCTGCGCGCTTTTTCTCTGGAAAGGACAACATTACCGTCTCTGTCTTCATATCTGTCGATATAGACGTCCACCGTGTCTCCTATTTTCAGTTCAGCGCCGGCGCCGAATTCGCGCTTGGCGATTCTGCCTTCCGACTTCAAACCGACATCAACCGTCACGGCGTCTTCGTCAACCGCGACGATAGTCCCTTTCACAACGGTTCCTTCCAAAGAATCTTTTTTAGAAAAGTATTCATCTAAGAGGGTTGAAA
>CAVDQP010000128.1:0-3307 GCA_963611245.1 Holdemanella biformis | reverse complement strand
GTGTATTTTCTTTAAAAAAATTTTTACTTTTTTTCAAAAAAGCGTCCTTCATTCTGTGGCTTTTATGTGTTTTTACCCCGCGCGCCTTCGTTCCGGTGTTTTTGTTCAACACTTTTTTGGGCGGATGCCCGTTTTTTCAAATGAAACAGTGGACACAAAAGGAAAAATCGGCTATGCCATAAAGATAAGGAAAAAGAACAATGTCTTTACGAAAAACTTTATTTTTACTGCTTTTGCCTTTATTTTCGGGCTGTGCCGGCATAAAAGCGCCAGTAGAATTTACCTATACGGAAATTAAAACGGATTTTTTTACGATTGCATCATGGCAAAAAATCAAAAATCCGCACAAGGACTCAGCCTTTCAACCGGTCGCCGTTAAAATATACATTGAAGGCGACGGCGCCGCTTTTGACCGATTCGGGCGTCCTACCCAAAATCCGACTCCGCGGGGACATTTTATGCGCCACGCCGCTTTTTCCGATTCGTCGGACAATGTCGTGTATCTGGCGCGCCCTTGTCAATTTGTAAAAGACACGGCTTGCCGGCAACAAGATTGGACAACGGGGCGCTTTTCCGAAAAGATTTTAATATCCATGGCGCAGGCGATTCGCCAAATCGCTCAAGGCAAAGAAGTCTTTCTTATCGGGTATTCGGGGGGAGGATTCATTGCGGCTTTTTTGGCGGCGCAACCTGTTGATTCGGGACCTTTTCAAACGCGGACTCGGTTAAAAAAGCTGATAACCATCGCCGGCAATCTGGATCATGAACGGTGGACGGTTTTCCATAAAGTGTTGCCTTTGAACGAGTCGCTGTCTTTGCACCCGTATCAAAAACAGCTTCAAACTTTACCGCAACGCCATTTTGTCGGCGGAAAAGACGTCGTCGTGCCGGCGTTTTTAACTTCAGACTTTTTAGGCAAAGAAAATATCATTCTTTTACCGAATGCCACGCATAGCGACGGATACGAAGACGCTTTGCGCCAAATTCACTTGGAAAAATAAAAAACAGGAACTTTTTTTGCCCTAACAACGAAAATCAAACCGACGCGATTTTATTTTCCTTTATATGAGCCATAAACAGCGCCTGATTATTTTTCTTAATATGGGGGTGTTGCCGGACGCAGGAAGAACACGCGACAATTTCCAAAAGATCGGCACTGTTATACATCACCGACGAGTTTTCCACATCTAACCTGTTTAACAACGGCGCCAACGATTGATTAAACCGCCAAACGGGATATGTCACCACGCCGACGCTTTGTTGCACATTGCCGGGATTGTCGTCACAAAAAGCGCTTTCCTTATACAAAGACGCGTAAGATTTGATAAGATCTCCTTTTTTATCGGAACCGATGCAATGAATTTGGTTGAACACATCGCCAAACACTTTGAACAGATTTTTGCACCGTTTTGTGCGCACCATCTTGTCATTGGAAGCCGCCGTAATCACCGCCAGATCATACCCCATTTTTTTTAACGCATGCACCGTTTCCACCATGCCTTTTTTCGGACGCAGATTTTCAAAAGTATCCTGATTTTCAAAAAGACCGCTGATATAACCGGAATAAGATTTGGTGTCTTTATAATATCCGTAAACTTCTTCTTCGACAAACCGACTGATTCTGGGATATTTCCCTTTGGAAAACTGATCCTGTTTCCAAAAAAGATACATCGGCGTCCATAAATCCAACAAAACACCGTCTACATCAAACAAAACAATCTTATCCGAAGAAATTTTTGAAACATCAATCTGAAATGGAGACATCTATACCCTCTGTTTTTTAGTGTGAAGATTTTCACTATAAACTCTTTTCAAATTTTTGTCAATAGTTTCGTTGTATTTTTTAGTATATAGGAAGATTGTTTCAAAAAAAGCCTTTTTCAAGCAGGTTAAACGTCCTCTTGCATCGTATAGACATGCACCATATTTGTATTTCCGGCGCCGACAAAAGGATAACCCGTTGTGATCACCAATTGATCTTTTGCCGTCGCCAAACCCATTTTTTTTGCTTGTTTTTGAGCCTGTTTTATAATTTCCATCATCGTCTTCGGCGTTTTGCAGACAACAGGAACAGTTCCCCATAACAACGTTACTTTATGCGCGATTTTTTCATTACCGACAAAGGCTAAAATAGGCACACGCGGCCGCTGTTGCGCAATGCGGAAAATGGTGGAACCGGACATTGAAAAAGTCACCACCAACGCCGGTTTCGGAAGTGTTTTCAAAATCGGATCGACGGAAATGCTGATAGAGTCCGCCACGCTTTTATTTTCTTCTTTTTTATCGGTTTCCAAATGCAAACGGTAAAAAGGATCTTGTTCGGTTTGCAGAATAATCCGGTTCATCATGGAAACCGCTTGAACAGGATAGCGACCGACCGCCGTTTCTCCCGACAACATCACGCAATCCGCCCCGTCGTAAACGGCTGTCGCGACATCGGACACTTCCGCTCGGGTCGGCAACGGATTTTGTATCATCGTTTCAAGCATTTGCGTTGCAATCACCACCGGTTTGCCTTTTTTCCGACAAACGGACACAATTTTCTTTTGCAAAGAAGGAACTTGTTCCAAAGGACATTCCACACCTAAATCGCCTCTGGCCACCATAACGCCGTCGGACAGATTGACGATTTCTTCCAAATAATCCAAAGCCGTCGGTTTTTCCAGCTTTACCATAATCGCCGCCTTGTCGCCGATAATCTCTCGCGCATGACGCACATCGTCCGGATGTTGCACAAAAGACAACCCTATCCAGTTAATGTCCATTTTCAGAATTTCTTGCAAATCTTCAATATCTTTATCCGTTAAAGATCGAATAGGCAACATCACGTTCGGCACATTAAACCCTTTGTGATCGGATAAAACGCCGTCGTTTAGAACCGTCGCTTGCGCGGAAGAATCCGTAAATCGGTCAATTCTTAACCCGATAGCCCCGTCGTTCAAAAGAATAATCATATTTTTTTTCATCGCTTGAAACACTTCCGGATGAGGCAGACAGACGCGCGTTTCGTCTCCGGCTTTGTTTTGTAAATCAACGGTAAAAGTCTGTCCCGCTTTTAACGAAACACTGCCTTTTTCAAAAGTGCCGACCCGCAATTTAGGCCCTTGCAAATCGCAAAGAATCCCCAGTTTTGTTTTAAGATCCTTTTCCGCGCGCCGAATAAAACGAACATTTCTGCGATGTCCGGCCAACGTTCCGTGGCTGAAATTCAAACGAAAAACATTGACGCCCGCTTGCGCCAAAAGCTTTATCATCTCATAAGAAGAAGTCGCAGGCCCCAATGTCGAAATGATTTTTGTATTTGTAA
>CAVDQP010000127.1:2830-3318 GCA_963611245.1 Holdemanella biformis | reverse complement strand
GGTTATGAGCCTGACGAGCTACCAGACTGCTCCATCCCGCGTCAAGTAGGTGCAAGATATGCTTTTTTCCCCATCTTGTCAAGCACTTTTTTGCTTTTTTTCAAAAAAAGGGCAAAAGTCTCGGGATTTTGGCTTTTTATCGTAAAAATCCTATGAAAAATGAACGAAAAGACAGAGCCGCGTTTCTTCTTCCTTTTTGATAAAAAAGACAGAGCCCGTGTTTTTTCTTCCTTTTTGATAAAATGCCGGTATTTCTTTACTTTTGAAAAAAATCTTCCGAGTTTTCTCTTACTTTATTAAGAAAAAAGCCGATATTTCCCCTTACTTTTTTGAAACAAGGTTGTTCGGCTTTTTGACAGGTTTCGGCGGAAGGGGACTTTTCTGGGGCGCAGTTTTGTTTTTATCTGCTTTAGCTGCCGGTTGTTTCGTTTTTGAAACGGCTTTTTTCTTGGCCGCTTTGGTGTTTTTCTTTTGAACCGTTGTCGATT
>CAVDQP010000127.1:0-2820 GCA_963611245.1 Holdemanella biformis | reverse complement strand
GCGGACAAGGCTTTTTTGTAAGAAAAAGTCGGATTCAGTTTTTTGGCCGAGACGATGAAATTTTTCAAATCTTTCCCTTTCAGCTGTTTTCCGAAAAGAGTGTGACGGTTTAACGGTTGCACGCGGACGCCGTTTTTGATAACTTCATAATGCAGGTGAGGTCCCGTGGATCGACCGGTTGACCCGACATAAGCGATAATGTCGCCTTTTTTAACTTTGGAGCCGACTTTCATTTTCGTGTTATAGGCGTTTAAATGCGCGTATAAAGTGGAATAAGTCCGATTATGCTTAATTTGAATGTGTTTCCCGTAAGCGCCTCTGCGTCCCATGCGGACAATAACACCGTCGCCGCCGGCCGGAACAGGCGTTCCTTTGGGTTTGGGAAAATCAACGCCGGAATGTTTAATCTGATACCCGAGAATAGGGTGCTTTCTCATGCCGAACGGAGAGGATATGCGGCCTTTTCCCAAAGGACGAGTCATTAAATCCTGTTGTCCGGATTTTCCTTCTTCGTTAAAATAAGCGCTTTGTCCTTTTGAATCCGTGAAATAATACAGTTGTTTTGTTCCTATCTTTGTTTTCAAAGAAACAAATAGCAGTTTATTGTCGCCGATTTGTCGTCCGGTTTGTGTTTTTTTCTGTTCGTAAACAAGCGAAAAAGGAGCGTCCGTCTGCAAGTCCGTCCTCATATTCAAAGCTCCGTCAAAAGCTTTCGTCACGGCGCCGGCCAAATCCGCGGGCGCGCCTATTTTCTGCAAAGAAGAGCTCAAACTGCCTTTGATTTTTCCTTCTAAACGGATTTGTTTGATTTCCAATTTGCCTTCTTTTGTATAAGCGGCAAAGGAATTATCTGTCGGATTGCGCCGAACGGAAACAAGCGTTCCGTCCTTTGTTTCCATTAAAAGACCTTGAAATCCTTTTTCTTTCAACAAAAAAAGCAGGAATTTTTGTCCGGCTCTGAACGTGCGAGTCGGCACAACGTGATTCAAAGCTTTGGCCACTTCCAAAGAATCGGCAAGAGACAAATCGCCGCCTCTTTTTAAAAGAGAGGATAAATTTTCCCCTTTTTGCAAAGTAACTTCCAAAGTGGTGACTTCTCCTTCATTCAAAAGAGAGTCAAAAAAAGGAATCAACTCATCTTCCAACAAAGAATCCTCTGGTTTTTCAAGCGCGTTGTCGTTTTCTTCCGCCGATGCATCAGGTCCGGTCAGCAAAAGACCGTCGGTTTTGCCGGATTGTTGATTGTCCGGTTGCGGTTCTTCCTCCTCTTCAATGTCGGCATCGTCTTTTTCCCCTAAATCGTCGGATAAACGATCCGGTTCGTCGACGCTGTCCTGTTCCGTCGCGTCTTGTTGAACTACGGGAATGTATTTGATAAGATCATCGGAAGAAGGCGTGATAAAAGCGGCGATAAATGTTCCGATAAAACAAGCGCCTAAAATAATTCTGAACGTCTTATTGAAAAAAGGCAGATTAAATTTCTGTTTCGGAAAATACTGCCGACAATGCTGTTTAAGGCGGAAAAATCGCCGGCGTTGCAGTCTGTAATATAAGGAAAATGTTTTTTGTCGATGCGGCATAGATGTGAAAAACTCTTTTAATTCATTAAAGATATGACAGTTTTAAAAAGAAGGAATGGATTGTCAAGACAATTTTGCGTCTCGTCGTCTGTTAAATTCATAAAGAGCCAGCACGGCGGCGTTGGAAACATTCAGACTTTCCATTTTTGCACTGATGGGAAATTTTACAAGAAAATCACAACTGTCTAAAGTTAATCGGCGCAGGCCGTCTCCTTCCGATCCTAAAATAAAGGCCGTTTTGTCGGGAAGGGTGATTTGGCTGACGGTTTGTTCCGCCTTACCGTCCAATCCGACGCACCAAAAGCCGGCTTTTTGAAGTTTTTCCATAGCTCTTTGCAAATTTGTCACATGAAGAAAAGCAACTGTTTCCAAGGCACCGCAAGCGCTTTTTGCTAAAGCGCCCGATTCGGTCGGCGCTCCTGCGGCCGGTGTCAAAACCGCGTCACAATCAAACGCCGCCGCCGATCGTAAAATGGCGCCGATATTGTGCGGATCGGTCACTTGATCTAAAATAAGAAGACAGCTTTTTTCTTTTTGAGATTCTTTTTCAATCACCTCTTCCAATGTCGGCTGAATCAACGGCTTTGTTTTCAGAGCCACTCCCTGATGAATGGCTCCCGTCGGTAAAAGACGGTCGATTTCTTGTCGTTGCGCGATTCGCGGTTTTAAAAGAAAAGAAAACTTTTCGGATTGCAGGGATTTCAAGCCTTCCGGCGTTGTCCAAAGCTCTTTTATAACCCGTTTTGGGTTTTTCAAAGCCTCTTTCACGGCGTGAATTCCATACAACCAAAGTGTTCCGTCGGTAGATGCGTTATTTTTTTTCATTATTATTTTCCTTTATTTTTCAATGGGTTAATATTTTTTTTGTTTTTTTGAGAGTATAAACTCTTCTTTCCCTCTTGACAAGTTGAAAAAAAATCTGATATTTGAAGGAGTCCTTGATTTGATGGAAGGGTGGCCGAGTGGTTAATGGCAGCAGACTGTAAATCTGCCGACTTTTGTCTACGAAGGTTCGAATCCTTCCCCTTCCACCAGTTTTTTTTAAGGATGTATGCGGGTGTAGCTCAATGGTAGAGCCCCAGCCTTCCAAGCTGGTCACGAGGGTTCGATTCCCTTCACCCGCTCCATTTTTTAGGGTAGGGTTTTTATTGTTTTAACCAACTTTTTTATGATAAGGATATAAAGATGGCAAAGGGAAAGTACGAGCGGACGAAGCCGCACTGCAACGTAGGGACGATAG
>CAVDQP010000126.1:0-3344 GCA_963611245.1 Holdemanella biformis | reverse complement strand
AAAAAAAAAAAAAAATAAAAAGAAGAAAAAGAGGTTAAAAAAGGGGCTTTCTTTTTCTTTTTTTTTAGTGTATCTTTATTAAAAATTTGTTGTGTATGAAAAAGGTTTTTGCAAATGCCTCAGACACTGAAAAATACTTTTACAAAAGTATTTGGCGAAAAAAAGTGCGTTTTGCTTCAAAACGGGAACGCGCGGTATTTCCGTGTTTCCGCAAAAATGCAGTGCGCGCTGTTGGTGTTGGCTGTTAGTGTTGTTTGGTGGGGGATTTTTGCTTCCGTGTTCTTTTTCGGAATGGATAAAAATGTCCAACAAAAAGAACAGTCTGTTTTAAATGCCGTTTACGAATATCGCAGTTTGGTTTCGGAATTATCGGTGTATAAGGAAAAACTCGCCGATTTGCAATTGAACATGGAAAAAAACAATCGTTTGGCTCTTTCTTTATTGAAACAAAACAATTCCGACATCTTCCAAACAGATGAAAAAGCGCGTTTGTTTTCTCATCAGGCGGAGGCTTTGAAAGGCGAAATCAACCTGATGAAGGAAAATTTTGCAAAACTGGAAAGTCGGCGGTCGGCGGATTATCGAAATTTGGAAGAAATCACGCGGGAAAATAAAGATTTGGCGTATGAAAGGGATTTGGCCCTGTCGGAAGTTTCTTCTTTGAAAGACAGGTTGAAAAAAACGGAACAGTTGATGGTTGATGTGCAAAACGCGCAACATCTTGTGCTTTCTCGTGTCGCGTCGATGGTGGACGGCGGCGTGAAAAGTTTGGAAGACAATTTAGAAAATGTTGACGCCGTTTTGGTTAAGGCGGGTGTCGGTGTCGATAAACTGCTGGCTAAATTGCCGAAAGAAAAAAAAGAAGATAGTATGGGCGGTCCTTTCATTCCGGCTGAGGGAACGTCTTTTTTGTTGAAAAAATCCAATACGGATCTTTTGTCCGAATTGCATCAAAAAATAGATTATTGGGAAGCGTTGGAAAAGTTGGAAATTGTCCTGCCTTTGGGAAATCCGTTGCAGACGTTTCAACGGGTTTCCGGCTCTTTCGGCAGCAGAACGGATCCTTTTAATCAAAAAAAGGCGCGGCATGAAGGGATTGATATGGTGGCGCCGAGGCGTTCTCCCGTTTTGGCGACGGCGGACGGAAAAGTGTTAAGAGCGGGGTTAAACGGCGCTTACGGAAAATTCGTTGAAATTGAACATGCGCTTGGTTTTCGCACACGGTATGCTCATTTAGATGAAATATCCGTCAAAAAAGGGCAGGTTGTGAAAGCCGGAAGTCAGGTCGGTCTTATGGGGAATACCGGCCGATCCACGGGGCCTCATTTGCATTATGAGATCCGTGTGAATAAAAAAGTGTTGAATCCCTACCGTTTTATAAGGACAACAAAAAATGAAAATAAAGGTAAATAATATGGCAGAACATAAAAAAGATGAACTTTCGCTTATCAGTTCCGGTCTTTTGGTGACGGGAGATTTGGAGGGAGACGGTTCTCTTCATATTGAAGGACGGGTGGACGGTAATATTAAAACAAGATCCGTTCTTATTGGGTTGGACGGGATTGTTGTCGGTTCCATTCAGGCGGACTATTTGGAAATTCACGGGACGGTTTCGGGGCAAATTGTCTCTCGTTCCGTCAAATTGGCCGAAACGGCGCGCGTGGAAGGAGACATAACGCATGAAATTCTGTCTATCGAACCTGGGGCGGTTTTGGAAGGCAGATGCCATCGTCAAGACGGGCCTATTCATTCCGGTGAGGCCGAAAAAGATTTAATGATTGAAGATAAAAAAGCTTTGCAGGCTCCGGATAAAGCTTAAATTAAAACAGAGCCTTTAAATTAAAACAGAGCCTTCAAATTAAAAGCGTCAAAAAGCGTTTTTTGTAATAAAAGGGCGCTGTTGTTGGCTTTTCAATTTTTTTGAAGCCGGCTTTTGAATTGGCTTTGGGCAAGATGAAAAAAGTTTCTTGCAGAGTCTGAAAAACAGGGGAGAGAACAAGGTTAAGAACGTCATTTTCGACGGTTAATTGTTTTGAAAAAAAAGAGGAAAAAAATGTTTCAAGGTGCTTTTACTGCTTTATTAACTCCTTTTAAAAAAGACGGTTCTATTGATGAAAGAGCTTTTCAGTCCTTTATCGAATGGCAAATCGCCGAAGGAATTGAAGGGCTTGTCCCTTGCGGTTCAACGGGGGAAGCTGCGACAATGACGGAACAGGAACGAAAAAGGGTGATTTCTCTTTGTGTGGAAGCGGCCGGACACCGCGTGCCGGTTATCGCCGGAACGGGGACGAATTGCACGGCGTCCACCATTGAAATGACAAAGTTTGCTCAACAAGCCGGTGCCGACGGGGCGTTAGTGGTTGTCCCTTATTACAATAAACCGATGCAGGAAGGATTGTATCAACATTTTAAAGCGGTGAATGATGCCGTCAATTTCCCTGTGGTGATGTATAACGTGCCGACAAGAACAGGGCGAGAGTTGGCCGAAGACACGGTTATTCGCTTGTCTTATTTGGATAATATTGTCGGAATTAAAGATGCGACGGCGGATTTGTCTCATGTGCCTGTTTATAAAAACAAAGCTAAAAAAGGGTTTTGTCAACTGTCCGGAGAAGATGCTTTGGCCGTCGGCTATCTGGCGCAAGGCGGCGATGGAATTATTTCCGTGTCGTCCAATATCGCCCCTAAAATGGTCAGCGATATTCAAAAAGCATGGCGGAAAAAAGAGTGGTCTACGGTTGAAACTTTGCAATCAAAGTTGGCGGATTTACATAAAGCGATGTTCATTGAAACAAACCCGATGCCCGTGAAGTATGCTTTTTCTTTGATGAAAAAAGGCGAGGGAGTTCTGCGTTTGCCGTTGGTGGAAGTAAAAGAGTCTTCTAAAAAGTTTATTGAAGATGTTTTAAAAGAGCTGGGGTGCGTTTAAATGGCAAAAGAACTGATTACCATCGGACGCGTCGCTCAAAATAAAAAAGCGCACTTCAATTACCAAATAGAGGAGGTTTTTGAGGCCGGCTTGGTTCTTGAAGGCAGCGAGGTCAAGTCCTTGCGCGCGGGGCACGTCAGTATGAATGATGCTTTTGCTCAAGAGGAAAAAGGCGAATTATTCCTTTTGAATATGAAAATCAATGCTTATTCAAAAAGTTCTTTTTTTGCGCCACAGGAAGCTCGCCCCCGTAAACTTCTTTTGAAAAAAAAAGAATTAAATCGTATTTTCGGGCGTATTTTAAGAAAGGGATATTCTTTGATTCCTTTGGAATTGTATTTTAATCAAAAAGGGATTGCAAAAGTAAAATTAGGGCTGGGCGTCGGTAAAACATTGATAGATAAAAGAGAAACGG
>CAVDQP010000125.1:0-3355 GCA_963611245.1 Holdemanella biformis | reverse complement strand
ACCTAAAGCCAAGCAAACAGGTGTTTTTCCGGTGCCGCCGACAGACAGATTCCCGACGCAAATAACCTTTGTTTTTGCGTCATAAGGGGTGTTTGTCTTCAGCCTTCTTTGCGTCATATACGCGTAAAGGAAACCGAACGGCGCTAACAAAAACGCAAGAGCAGACTTTCTTTTTTGCCAAAAAAACGGCGCTTTCATGAAACGGCTTTCTCCTTTTTTATCAAAAAATGGATAGGTTCAAGGCTACAACCATTGTTTGATTTTATCATACAATCTGTCTAAAACGCCCATTTGACTGAGAGAAAACTTTTTGCCTTTTTCGCCGATGGGTGAAATTTTTTCCGGTTTTGAAAGGTAAAAGTCCAGCTTGTTTTTAAAATCTTCTTCATCTGAAACAAGGACAACGGCGTTCTGTTCCGTCGCTTGTTGCACGATTTCTTTGAAATTAAAAGCGTGCGGACCGACGAAAACGCAAGCACCTTCTCTCATCGGCTCTAAAATGTTTTGTCCGCCGAAAGCAATGAGCGATCCGCCGACAAAAATCAGCTTTGACAATTTGTAAGCCATTCCCGTTTCGCCCAAAGTATCCATTAAATAAACCTGCGTGTCCGGCGTTATTTCTTCCCCTTTGGACCGTTGCGCGACTGTCAGTCCAAGTCCAAAAAGAGTTTTGGCAATATCGGCGCCTCTGTTCGGGTGGCGAGGAATGGAAATCATCAATAAAGACGGGTATTTTTTGACCAACTCTTTGTAAATTTTACCGCCTTTTTCCTCCTCATTTTCATGCGTGCTGGCCATGATAAACGTCGGCCTGTCGCCGATTTTTTCCTGCAAGCAAGCCAATTCTTGTTCGTCCACAACAGGGTCGGACGCTGAAAATTTCAGATTGCCGACGCAATCAACCTTCGGCGCTCCCAACTCTTTCAGACGGCGAGCGTTTTCCTCCGTCTGGCCGAAAGAAAGAGTGAACAGCTCTTGAATCGGTCGGATAAAGCTTTTATGTTTTTTCCAAGAATTAAACGACTTGTCCGAAATTCGACCATTTAAAAGAATCAAAGGAATATTGTTCTTTTTAATTTCCGTCAGAATGTTCGGCCAAAATTCGGATTCAAACCAAAAAGCAACATCGGGGTGCCAATATTTCACAAACGGCGCGACGCATTTCGGGCAATCAATCGGAATATATTGATGAAAAGAACGTTCCGGCAGCTTTTGAGTCAGCAATTTGGCGGACGTTACCGTCCCGGACGTCACCATGACATACGTGTTTTTATTTTCGGCGATGATTTTTTTTATCAAAGGCAACATAGACAAACATTCGCCGACGCTGGCGCCGTGCATCCAAACCAACTTGCCTTCCGGTCGCATCATCACGGATTTTCCAAGCCGTTCGTTAAATCTTGCCGCGTCTTCTTTGCCTTGTTTTAATCGCCGTTTTAAATAAAGGTAAATGAAAGGATAGCAGACGATGGTGGCTGCTCTGTAAAAAGAAATTGAATTCATATGTTCCTCCTGTGTTTCATAACCGAGTGACGGTTGCTTGCTGACTTTTGATAAAAAATGAAATGTTTTTTCTTTTCGTTCGTTCTTTACTTTCTGTTTCCTTTTTCAAAAGAAAAGGGCGGATAAAATCTTTCCTGTTTTTCAAATCCTTATCCGCTATGTTTCTTCCGTTTTAAATTGCAATTGATAAAGATGTTCGTAAGTCCCCTGTTTTTTTAACAATTCCTCATGCGTTCCGGATTCAATCAGTTTTCCTTTTTCCAAAACATAAATTTTATCCGCGTTGATAATTGTTGAAAGTCGATGCGCCACCACAATGGTGGTTTTGTCTTTCATCAGCTCGTCCAAAGCCTCTTGCACATATCGTTCGGATTGCGTGTCCAAAGCGCTGGTTGCTTCGTCCAACAGCAAAATAGGCGCGTTTTTCAAAATAGCTCTGGCAATGGCAATACGTTGTCTTTGTCCGCCGGAAAGGGAAGAACCTTTTTCGCCGACAACCGTGTCATAGCCGTTCGGCATTTCCATGATAAAATCATGCGCATAGGCTTTTTTCGCGGCTTTTATAATTTCTTCGTCCGTCGCGTCCCATTTGCCAAACCGGATATTTTCCTTGACGGTGTCGTTGAATAAAACAACATTCTGGTTGACCAGTCCGATGTGCTGTCTTAAAGAAAACAAGGTCAGTTTTTTCAAAGACAGGCCGTTGATAAGAATATCGCCGCTTTGCGTGTCATAAAAGCGCGGCAACAAAGACAATAAAGTTGTTTTGCCGGAACCGGACGCGCCGACAAAAGCAATGGTTTGCCCCCGTTTGACGGAAAGGGAAAAGTCATCAATGACTTTTATATTCGGCAGATAAGAAAAAGACACGTTTTTTAATTCGATTTTTTGAATGTCTTCCGTTAAATCAAGAGCGTCCGGCGCATCTTCAATAGACGGGCGAATGTCAATCAAAGAAAAAATCCTTTGCGCGGCGGCCGCGGCTTCCTGTAACGAAACAGTCAGATTGGACAAAGATTTAATCGGGGTGTAAGCGGTCATCAAAGCCCCGATGAAAGATAAAAATTGTCCGGGGGTGGAATAGCCTTCAATGACTCTTTTTCCGCCGATGTAAACCACCAAAGCGATTGCAAAGCCGCTGATAAATTCCATCAGCGGTCTGGCCAACGCTTTTGTCTGAACACCTTTGTAGGCCAAAACGAATATGTAACTGATTCTTTTGAAAATTTTTGTTTGTTCATAGGATTCCATATTGTAGGATTTCACAATATCAATTCCTTGAAACGCCTCTTCCGCGTCGGAAGCAAATTTTCCGATTTCTTCTTGCGACATTTTGGAATTTTTGCGCATTCGCCGTCCCAGTTTGGACATAGGCACAAAAACAACGGGAAAAACGGTAAAGACAATAACGGCCAGATAAGAATCCTGTTGAAACATCAGAAAAATAATAAAAGCCAAAATCGTGATGTCTCTTCCCATACCGGTAATCACATTTAAGACGGAACCTCTCAAAAGGCCGATATCCGCCGTGAATCTTGAAACAAGAGTACCCGTCGGATTGTGTTGGAAAAAACAGGTATCCATGCAAACCAGATGATCAAACAAATCTTTTTGTATGTCATTTAACACGCGCATACCGATAAGCCCCATCAGCGCCGATTGCCCGAACGAAGAAACGCTGCGTATCGTGAACAAAAGAACAATGCCGATAGAAATAGGCACCAACACGGCAACGGCTTTTTGCACAAAAACCTTATCGACGACGGGTTGCAAAAGTTTAATGGTTGTGACTTCGGCCAAAGCTTCCACCGTCATAAAAAACAACGCCAGCAAAATATGCCATTTATAGCGT
>CAVDQP010000124.1:0-3373 GCA_963611245.1 Holdemanella biformis | reverse complement strand
ATCTAAAGGTGTGTTTTGTCCTTTTTTCAGGTCAAAAATTATGAAAGAATTATGACAAATGAGAGTCTTTTGCGCCGAAAATTAAGAAATAAATTGATTGCGGATAAAAAATTGGTTATGTTTTGCGTAATTTTGAAATCCGTTGATTGAAATTAAAGGAGCATAAAATGACAAATAACCTTTTAAAAGGAAAAAAAGGCTTGATTATGGGAGTCGCAAACGACCATTCTATTGCGTGGGGTATCGCAAAAGAGGCGGCGGATCAAGGGGCCGAGTTGGCGTTTACCTATATGGGTGAAAATATTGAAAAAAGAATTCGGCCGTTGGCGCAATCTATCGGACAAGATTTTTTAATGCAGTGCGATGTGTCCGATTCTGCCAGTATGGACGCCGTTTTTGAAGAAATTAAACAAAAGTGGGGCAAATTGGATTTTGTGGTGCATGCGATTGCTTTTTCGGATAAAAATCAGTTGAAAGGGCGGTATGTGGACACGACAAAAGAAAATTTCGCGAATTCTTTGTTGATTTCCTGCTATTCTTTCACGGAGGTGTGCCGCAGAGCTTCGGAGTTGATGACCGATGGCGGCAGCTGTGTGACTTTGACCTATTACGGGGCGGAAAAATATTTGCCGAATTATAATGTGATGGGGGTGGCCAAAGCGGCTTTGGAATCGTCGGTGCGGTATATTGCCAATGATTTGGGCCCTTTGAATATCCGTGTTAATGCTATTTCTTCAGGCACGGTTAAAACTTTGGCCGCGTCCGGTATCGGGGATTTTAAGCAGATTTTAAACTGGACGGAATATAACGCTCCTTTGGAAAGAAATGTCACCCTTGAAGATGTCGGTCGCACGGGTGTTTATCTTGTTTCCGATTTGTCTTCCGGCGTTACGGGAGAATGTCTGCACGTGGACGCGGGGTATCATACAATCGGAATGGTCAGATTTACTCATACAAAGGAAAGTGCGGAAGTTTTGTATCGTTTTAAAATGAACGAATCGTAAAAGTTTTTTACTTTATATTTTACTTTATAAAAAAGAGGGGATAAATTTTTCTTATCCCCTTGACTTTTAAAAAAGGGCTTCCTATCTACTCCATTGAAAAGCAAGACCATTCTTTATGAACTTAAAGAGATAATGAAAGGAATTAAAATGAAATTCAGACCTTTATCAGACCGCGTCGTGGTGCGTCGCGTTGAAGAAGAAAGCAAAACGGCCGGCGGCCTTATTATTCCGGATACGGCGAAAGAAAAACCGTCTCAAGGCATTGTTGTTTCCGTGGGCCCCGGCGGGCGAGATGAAAACGGACATGAAGTCAAAATGACTTTAAAGGAAAATGATCGCGTTCTGTTCGGTAAATGGGCCGGAACAGAAGTTAAAATCGCGGGCGAAGACCTGTTGATTATGCGTGAAGCCGATGTTTTGGGCGTTATTGAAGAGTAATTGAAACAAGGGGAATGAAAAATGACAGCAAAAGAAATTAAATTCGGCGCCGATGCGCGTGAAAAAATGTTAAGAGGCGTGGATATTTTAGCCGATACGGTTAAAACGACTCTGGGGCCGAAAGGGCGGAATGTCGTGTTGAGCAAATCTTACGGTGCTCCGAAAATCACAAAAGACGGTGTGTCTGTGGCAAAAGAAATTGAATTGGCGGACAAGTTTGAAAATATGGGCGCTCAAATGGTGCGCGAGGTGGCGTCTAAAGCGGCTGATGTCGCCGGCGACGGAACGACGACCGCGACTGTTTTGGCACAAGCGATTGTGCGCGAAGGGTGCAAGGCGGTTGCCGCCGGTATGAACCCGATGGATTTAAAAAGAGGCATTGACAAGGCGGTGGAAGCCGTGATTGCCGATGTGAAAGCCAGATCACGCAAGGTGTCTACAAGCGCTGAAATTGCTCAAGTCGGCACGATTTCCGCCAACGGAGATAAATCCATCGGCGAATATATCGCTCAAGCGATGGAAAAAGTCGGCAACGAAGGGGTTATCACGGTTGAAGACGCCAAAGGCACACAGACGGAATTGGAAGTCGTTGAAGGAATGCAGTTTGACAGAGGGTATCTGTCTCCTTATTTCATTACAAACGCGGACAAAATGACGTGCGAGTTGGATAATCCGTATATTATGATTCATGACGGCAAACTGTCGACTTTGCAACCGTTGGTTCCTGTTTTGGAGGCCGTGATTCAGACGGCTCGTCCGTTGTTGATTATCGCGGAAGACGTTGAAGGCGAAGCATTGGCGACTCTGGTGGTCAACAAGCTCAGAGGCGGGTTGAAAGTCGCGGCGGTGAAAGCTCCGGGCTTTGGCGACAGAAGAAAGGCCATTTTGGAAGATATCGCCATTTTGACTAAAGGACAGGTGATTTCTTCCGAGTTGGGAATTAAGTTGGAAGACGTTCAACTGCAAATGTTGGGAACGGCGAAGAAAGTTTCTTTGACAAAAGACGACACGACCATCGTTGACGGCGCCGGCGACAAAGAAATGATTAAGGCTCGTTGCGCTCAAATTAAAAAACAGGCGGAAGACGCCACTTCCGAATATGACAAAGAAAAACTTCAGGAACGGTTGGCTAAATTGTCCGGCGGTGTGGCCGTGATTAAGGTCGGCGGCTCCACGGAAGTGGAAGTTAAAGAGAAAAAAGACCGTGTTGATGACGCGTTGCACGCAACAAGAGCCGCGGTGGAAGAAGGAATCGTCGTCGGTGGCGGCGCGGCACTGTTATATGCCACAGAGGCTTTGGATTCTTTGAAAGCGTCCAACGGTGATGAAAATGTGGGTATCAACATTATTCGTCAGGCGATTAAAGCTCCGATTTATCAAATTATCACCAATGCGGGCGAAGAAGCCGCGGTTGTTGCCGGAAAATTGCTTGAAAAGGGCGATAAAAATATCGGCTATGATGCGCAAAACGGCGAATATGTCAATATGTTTGAAAAAGGCATTATCGACCCGACCAAAGTGGTCAGAAGCGCTTTGCAGGGAGCGTCCTCCATCGCCGGTCTGTTGATTACGACGGAAGCGATGATTGCCGATAAACCGGAAGAAACTTGCTCTTGTGGTAAGGGCGGCGCCGGTATGGGCGGTATGGGCGGCATGGGTGGTATGGACTACTAAGCCTGAATTGAAATTTCGGCGGTTTTTTTGACTTTTCAAAGCCGCCGAATAAAATATCTGCCGGAAATTTTCTTTATAAATAAGAAAAACTTCTGTTTTGAAAACAAAAAAGTCATTGACGGCAAGCGTTCTTTCTTGATGAAAGGACGCTTGTTCATTTTAAAAATAAAAAAATCGGCGAGTTTTCCTTTGTTTTTTTAACAGATAAACCAATAAAAAACGTGTTTTTTATAAAAGGTGTTACAAACACACCTACC
>CAVDQP010000123.1:0-3374 GCA_963611245.1 Holdemanella biformis | reverse complement strand
ATCGTAACCGTGCGCGATGCAGTGAGCATAGGCGATAATCAAAGACGGCCCGTTGAAAGATTCCGCTTCTTTGAATGCCTGCAACACTTGAGAGTCTTTTGCACCAAGGGAAACCTGCGCCACATAGATGTTTTCGGAAGACATGGCAATCATTCCCAAATCTTTGCGCGGCAGTTCGTTTCCGGCAACGGCAAACTTCGCGGAAGCGCCGACCGGCGTTGCTTTGGATCTTTGTCCGCCCGTGTTGGAATAGACGCCCGTATCCAACACCAGAACATTCACATTCTGTCCGGAATACAGCACATGATCCAATCCACCGTAGCCGATATCATACGCCCAACCGTCACCGCCGACAATCCAGACGCTCTTTTTGACCAGATAATCAGCCAAAGAATCCAACAAAACGGCTCTCTGGTTGGCTTTCATGGACGCCAATTTTTCGCGTAAGGCCTTCACACGACCGCGTTGAGCTTCAATCTCTTCTTCGGTTGTCTGATCGGCTGTCAACAAAGCCGTCGCCAAATCATCACCGACCATGGACGCCAACTCTTGCAACAGCTGCGCCGCGAATTGTGCTTTGGAATTGATGGAATAACGCAATCCCAAACCGAATTCGGCGTTGTCTTCAAACAAAGAGTTGGCCCACACAGGTCCTCTGCCTTCTTTGTTTTTGGCATAAGGCGTTGTCGGCAAGTTGCCACCGTAAATGGAAGAACAACCCGTCGCGTTCGCAATCGCTAATCTGTCACCGAACAGTTGAGTCATCAATTTAATATACGGTGTTTCTCCGCATCCGGCGCAAGCTCCGGAAAACTCAAACAACGGCTGCAACAGTTGCGCGTTTTTCACCAATTTCGTGTCCACTTTTGTTCTGTCCGCTTCCGGCAAGGAAATAAAGAAATTCCAAGCTTTCACTTTCTTGTCGAAATCTTCTTGAACCGGCACCATGGTCAAAGCTTTGTGTTCCGGATTTTCTTTGGACTTTCCGGGGCAAACTTGCGTGCACAAAGAACAACCCGTGCAATCTTCGGAAGAAATTTGAACGATAAACTTGTCTCCAGCGAAATCTTTTCCTTTATATTCCGCGGATTTAAATCCTTCCGGAGCGTTCGTCAAATCTTCCGGTTTGGCCACTTTCAAGCGAACAGCCGCATGCGGGCACACCATCGCGCACTTACCGCATTGAATGCACACGGCCGGATCCCAATTCGGAACTTCTGTCGCAATGCAACGTTTTTCATACTTTGTTGTGTCGGAAGGCCACGTCCCGTCCGCTGTCCATGTTAAAGCGCTGACGGGCAATTCGTCGCCTTTGCCTTCAATAATCTTTCCCGTCACTTTACGCAATAATTCGGGAGCGTCCGCCGGCATTCCGGGCAACATATGATGTGTGGAAGTCGCTTTTTCCGGCACTTTAATTTCATGCAAGTGTTCCAAAGTCGCGTCCACGGCCGTGATATTCGCCGCCACAATCGCGTCGCCTTTGCGAGCATACGTCTTTTTAATGGATTTTTTAATTTCCTCAATCGCTTCGTCTTTCGGTAAAACGCCGGAAATCGCAAAGAAGCAAGTTTGCATAATCGTATTGATGCGGCGTCCCATACCGGTTTTTTTAGCCACGTCAATCGCGTCAATCGCGTAAAACTTGATTTTCTTGTCGATGATTTGTTGTTGGACTTCCATTGTCAGACTGTCCCACACCTGATCTGTCGGCACTTGCGTGTTGATTAAGAACACGGCGCCTTCACTGGCGTGTTGCAACATATCGATTTTTTCCAAAAACGGCGTGTGATGGCACGCGATAAAGCTGGCCTTTTGAATCGCGTAAGGCGCGGAAATCGGCGATTTGCTGAAACGCAAGTGCGATGTTGTCATAGCGCCGGATTTTTTGGAGTCATACACAAAGTAGGCTTGCCCGTAAAAACCGCCGTCCATCGCGATGATTTTAATGGAGTTTTTATTGGCGCCGACCGTGCCGTCCGATCCGAGTCCGTAGAACAAGCAACGCGTCACATCTTCATGTTCAATGTCAAAATGTTCGTCATACGCCAAAGACAAATTCGTGACATCGTCGTTAATGCCGACCGTGAAGTGCGGTTTGTCCGTGTTTTCAAAGACCGCTTTCGCCATAGCGGGCGTAAATTCTTTTGAAGACAGACCATATCTGCCGCCGAATACTTTCGGCATAGAGGAAATGTCCCCTTTTGCCAAAGATTCGTTCAAAGCGGCGATGACGTCTAAATACAACGGTTCACCGACGGCGCCGGCTTCTTTTGTTCTGTCAAGAACGGAAATCTGTTTCACCGTTTTCGGTAAAGCGTTGACAAAAGCTTGAATCGGGAACGGGCGATACAGGTGGATTTTCACAACGCCGACCTTTCCGCCGTGGCGGTTGATGTAATCCGCCGTTGCTTGAGCTGTTTCGGCGCCGGATCCCATGACGACGATCACATGTTCCGCATTCGGCGCTCCGACATATTCCACCAAGTGATAGGAACGTCCCGTTACTTTTTCAAACTTTTCCATAGCTTGTTCGACATAAGACGGACAATTCAGGTAATAAGAGTTGGACGCCTCGCGAATCTGGAAGAACACATCAGGATTTTGCGCTGTTCCTCTGACAATCGGATGATCCGGCGTCATGGCATGTTGCGTCATAAAGTCCGTCGGAATATCTTTCATCAATTCTTTTAATTCATCATCGGACAATTCAATGATTTTATTGATTTCATGACTGGTTCTGAAACCGTCGAAAAAGTGCAAAAACGGCACTCTGGATAAATAGGTCGACATTTGCGCAATCGCGGCAAAATCCTGCGCTTCTTGCGCCGAGTTGGAAGCCAACATCGCAAAGCCCGTTTGCCGGCACGCCATCACATCGGAATGATCGCCGAAAATGGACAGAGCGTGCGCCGCCACCGTCCGAGCCGCCACGTGCATCACGAACGGCAACAGTTCGCCCGCGATTTTATACATGTTCGGAATCATTAAAAGCAAACCTTGACTTGCCGTGTAGGTTGTCGTCATGGAACCTGCCTGCAATGAACCGTGAACGGCGCCGATAGCCCCCGCTTCGGATTGCATTTCCAACACATTCGGAACTTTACCCCAAATGTTGGTTTTTCCTTCCGCCGACCAAGCGTCCGCCCATTCTCCCATCGGGGAAGACGGAGTAATCGGGTAAATAATCGAAACTTCGTTGAGTTTGTGAGCAACGTAAGCCGCTGCTTCATTTCCATCAACCATTTTCATTTTCTTTTCAGAATCAGCCATTCATAATCTCCTTTTGTATAGCTTTGTAAAAAGAACGTATCTTATAAAAAGATGTTTCCTCTTTTACCTCTTTTTTTGAAAAAAGTCCAGAGGAGAAAAGA
>CAVDQP010000122.1:2127-3420 GCA_963611245.1 Holdemanella biformis | reverse complement strand
GAATAACGACCTTGTCTTTGCTATTTAAAAAACGAGAGCGGCTTATTTGATGATAAAGGCCGATTGTCAAAAAAACAAAAAACAAAAAGCCGACGGCGGCGCAAAAATAAATACATAATTTGATGAAGGACTTAATCATACAAAACACCTTTCTTGAAAAGACTTTATCATACTTTTAAAAAAAGTAAACATTCTTTTTCTTTTATTCTTTATGAAGCAATCAGTTAAAAAAAATTGCGTTTTGCCGATAAAAAAGCGTTAAAGATAAAGAAATATCTTAAAAAACAGATAAAAAAGATTTCAATGTCTCTTTGGCTTTTGCAAGGGTGTTTTATCTCTGTGACGATTGTTGCGTCAAAGCCTGTTTTTGCTCCTTGTCGGTTTTCATTTTTTTGAAAAATCTTCTTTTATATCCAGCGAAGCGGTATCGTATCGATGCAACTGATGCCATTTAAAAAGATTGAGCAAATGCCAGACATAAGACGGTTTTTCCGGCATGTACTGTCCCATTCTTTTGGCAAAGAGAAACCCGTTTAAAAAATTCAAAGGTTTTGTGAAAAACAACTGTGTTCGATATTGCCGCCATTTGAAATAGGTCGGTTGGCTGTTTAATTCCAAAGCGTAACCTTTCACCGCATCAAAGAGGTTTTGATACGGAATTTGTTCCCATTTTTCGTCGGGAGGCAATGTCCAAGCGTATTGATTAAACACGCGGATTTGCTCTTTTTTTCCAAAATCGGACGCATACGCCGCCTGCGCCAAAGCCAGCGCCGGAGATACGGGAAGCATCATCTGTGACAGGTCGTTTGTTTTTTGTTGGATTGTCCCGATAAGGTCGTATTCGTCAAAAACTTGTTGCAGGCGACATTCTTCTTCCGGTGTTAAAGAAAGGCCTTTTTCCGCTTTGCTGAGCAAAGGTTGCAACTGTATTCGACGCGTTAAAATAATTTCATTGTTTTTCAATATCAGAGGTAACAGCGCCTTGATAAACAAATCTTTGTTCCCTTTTTGCGCAAAATCTTTCGGAAAGGCGGAAATGTAAATTCTCGGCAAGCTTTGAAGAGCTTCGTCGTCCTGAAGATGAACATCGGCAAACAATTTTTCCAGTTCCGCCGTGTTTTTAGGCGTGACAAACAACACCGGTTCAAGGCTTTCCTCCGATTTGTCTTTTTGCCAATATTCGGCGCAAAAAGCGGAAGAGGCCGTCTGCTTTTCAACAGGTTGAACTAATCGATACGGTTTTGTTTGTTCTTTCCCTGTGCCAAATAACCAAAAGACGCCGAAAAAACAAAC
>CAVDQP010000122.1:0-2002 GCA_963611245.1 Holdemanella biformis | reverse complement strand
AAGGAGGAAAAAAACGCCGGCGGTCTTTTTTAATGTGCCTAAAGAGTTTTTTTTATCTGTTTTATCTGTTTTGTCGGACAGCATCGCCGATTGCTTTTCTTTTTTATTCATGGTCTCCCCCATTTTTTATTCCGATGTTTATCCGTTTTCTTGGTCATTGCCGTTGATGTCGCGGACGGCTTTTACCTGAGGCACAAGGACTTTTAAAAAACCTTCCACGTTGTTTTTCATCGTTTCCAACGCGTGCGGGCACCCGTCGCACGAACCCGAAAGGCGCACAAAAACAACTCCGTCTTTAAAATCGATAAACGAAATATCGCCGCCGTGCGCTTGTAAAACGGGACGGATTCTCATCTGCAAAATCATTTGTATCAGTTCTTCAGGCGGTAAAGAAACGTTTTTTTCGTTTTTGCTTTCGTTAAAGCCCAAGCCCGAGCCCGACGAAATATCCGCAGATGAACAAGTGTCTTTATCAATTGGATTCAAGGTCATCGGTTCCCTTTCTGCTGAAAAAAAGCTTGATGTCGGAAAGCCTGAAAGCCTTTGTCGCGAACAGCATTCCCGCAAAAGAAATCATAGCCGAAACAATCAAAATTGACAAGAAGAAAAAAGATAAGGCAAACGAGTTTTGTTCTCCCCAAGAGCCGAAAGTATTTATAATCACTTCTTGTTCCGCCAACAAAAGAAGAGACATTGTCAAAACGGAAATAACGATTTTTAAAAACCGTCTTTTGAACAAGGTGTCCAAATGGAATTGCTTTTCCCGTCGCACCAGATAAATATATTGACCGGCGTTTATCCAAGCGGTTAATCCGGTCGCCAAAGCAATGCCGATATGCCCCCATAAAAGCATCAATCCCATAGCCAGAAAAATATTCATTATCAAACCGATGGTCGAAACGCGGACGGGCGTTTTTGTGTCTCCGCGCGCGTAAAAGAAAGGTATCAACGTCTTTGTAATCAAATACGCCGGCAAACCGATGGCAAAAGCTTGCAGGGCAGGGGCTATCTGTAAAGTGTCCTCATAGGTAAAGGCGCCTCTTTGAAATAAAATCCGGATAATCGGCACAGCTAAAATAATCAGTCCGAACATCGCGGAAAGAGACATAATCAAAGAAAATTCCAACGAACGATTCATACTTTCATACGCTTTTTGCATTTCTTTTTTCTTGATTTGTTCCGACAATAACGGCAACAAGGCGGTTCCGATGGCAACTCCGATGATGCCGACCGGCAGTTGAAACAATCTGTTGGCGTAATTTATCCAAGACACGGCGCCCGTTCCCAAAAAAGAAACAAGATACGTGTCCACAAACAAATTTATTTGATAAATGCCGGATCCGAAAACCCCCGGAATCATTCTTTTTAAAAGCAGTTTTAAATCGCAGGAAGGTTTTGTCAACACTTTCAACGGGGAAAGCAACCCGAACAAATATCCTTTTTTATAAACGCAAAAGCCTAAAAAGAGCAACTCCAAAAGTCCGGAGGCAAAAACGCCCCACGCCAAAGCAAAGGCCGGATTCGGAAAATACGGGTGCAGTATCGCCAAAAAGAAAATCATCACCAGATTCATCAACGTCGGTGTGAACGCCGCGGCCGCAAATTTTCCGAGAGCATTGAGAATGCAGGAAAAAAGAGAAACCAAAGAAACGCATAACAGAAAAGGAAACGTGACGCGGGAAAGCGACGCGGTTATTGCCAACTTCCCCGGATCATTGTCAAACCCCGGAACTAAAACAAAAATCAGCCAAGGCATGCACAGTTCTATGATAAGAGTCAGCGTCAACAGCAGATAAAACATAAAACTGAAGGCCTCTTTTGCAAATTGTTTGGCTCTTTCTTTTCCTTCGGAATGCAAAAGTCCCGAAAAAATCGGCAAAAAAGAAACATTCAAACTGCCTTCCGCGAAAAGAGATCTGAAAAGATTCGGAAATCTCAACGAAACAAAAAAGGCGTCGGATAAAAGACTCGCCCCTAAAAAACGAGCAATCAGCATATCCCG
>CAVDQP010000121.1:0-3421 GCA_963611245.1 Holdemanella biformis | reverse complement strand
TGATTGTTCTGTCTCAATATTATGCTGCTTGCGGCGTGACGGAGCTGATCAGCTTTTTGCCCGATGGCAAACTGACGGCTTTTAAGGCGGAAAAAGGGCAGATTTGGCAAGCGATTTTGGATAAAAACGAAATTGAAGACAGTCCCGTTTTGTCCTTTATCGTTGAACAAAAGAAAAAATTTGAAACAATCGGTTTTGAAAATAACGAACAAATTGAAACGGCGTCAAAGGAATCTTCTGCCTTTTTGAAGCCGCCTTCAAAGGTGGAAGTGGCGTCCGCTTTGTCTAAAAATATGCAGAATCAACGAGACTAGAAAAAAAGGTTGTCAATAAGACCGATGTTTTTATAAAATAAAACGATAAAGAGGCTTGAAATGCAAGACGAAGAAGTTCAAAAAATAGCTTTTTACGGGGTGAATCCTTTTTTTAAGGATCTGTATGACTATTTTTGGAAAATAAAGGACGAAAATATTCAAATCGCCGTTGTCGTCCAAGCAAAAAACAAAAGAGAAAAGCCTTCTTTTTCGGAAGCTTTGGAATTGCGCCAAATCAAAAAGGATTTTAAATCAAAATTTCCGAAGGTGCCTTTTTTAACGGTTGACAGCAAAAAACAAATCGCTTGGGAAAAATTCGGAGTAGATATGGTCATTGATTGTTCAAAGGCCGAAAAAAACGAGCAAATGGAACAGTCTCTTTTTGAAGTGTTTAAAAAACAGGCTCTTTTCCATTTTCCGAAAAAAACTCAAAAGAAACAAAATGAAAATTATCCCGATATTTTAGTTTGCACGTTTAGCCGAATGGCTATTTTTGAAAGCGGGAAAAAATCGCCGGTTTTTGAAACGCAAATACCTCTGTCGCCAAAATTCAGGCAAGTTCAAAATGCAAAAATATCACCGAAAGGGATGTTGTTTAAAACGGGAAAAGATAAGGAAAATGGCTGATGGATATAACGGATATGGATTTTTCTCAATCGTTGAACGACTTTAAGGAACAAAAAGATTTGTGTCGAAAAATCGCTTTTTTCGGTGTTAATCAAACCGCGGTGGATTATTTGGAGTGTTTAGCCGCCGAGGTGGAAGAAGGCGCGCATCAAACGGTTTGTGTGGTGAATACGGCCGGTATGGACGACAGCGGGTTCGTTTTTTGGGGGACTGAAGCACAAAAATCTTTTGATTTTTTTACGGGGAAAGTCGTTCTGTCTCAAAAAAAAGTCAAAAGGACTTTGTATTTTCACCCTGAAATCATCAATGAGCCGAATTTAAAAAAGGTTTCGTGGAAAAATGTGGACGAGGTTTACGATTTTTATTACAGCGGATTTTCTCCGGCCGGACAGGCGTTGCAACATATGGAAAAAGCCGGTGATTTTTTAACCGTGGGAATCGGCGCTTATCCTGACGCGGTGTATGAAAAAGACGGCAAAAAAATCTCTTTGGGGTTGACGGAGTCTGCTTTTGACAACATTGACAAAATGCGATTTTTGGTCAGAGACGCTCTTTTGTGCGGAATTGAAGAGGTTTTAATAGCTTATCCGGAAGATTGCGCCTTAAACGGCAGTATTTCCTTCGCAAAAAAGGAAGATGGCAAAATATCTATGGAATATGGCTTTACGGATTCTCAAACGGGAGACGATATCGCGGTCGACGGCGGTTCTTTTCTGTTAAGTGAAACGGACGATTTTTTAAATGATGTGTCTTTTGAAATACCGGCGCCGCAAGAGTTGGGAAAAAGGCCTTTCAAAGTGTATGATTGCTCTTCGACGGAAGGGGCAAAGCAAGCTCTTTTAAAAGCAAAATATTATTTCGCCATCAATGAAAAAGCCGTGATAAACATATCAAAATCTTATGTCGCCAGTGAAAAATGCGCTTTGTATCGGCCGTCGGAAAAAATGGATATTTCGGCGTGTTACGGGGAAAAAAATTCGTTGAAATTGCCTTTGCCGAGAGAGGCTTTCTGGGAGGATTCTTCAAAAGATTCTTCAAAAGATGCTTTGGCGCTCGGCATTGAAATAAAAGGTGTTTTTAATAAAAACAGCAGTGAAAAGTTGCAAATGATTTCCGATTATTTGGAAGCCGGCGCTGATTTTGTCTTTTTCTATCCGTTGGCGCATGCGTATCCTGCGACCTTTTATATGAAAGATCCGACAAATCCTGCCGATGTGATTGAAGAAAAATGGTTTTCCGATAAAACGCATCTGAAAGGGTGTGAACGAAAACGAATCCCGTTGGCGAAAATAGATGAAAAAATACTTATTTTGGAAAGAAAAGCGCGGGCTTTGAAAAAAAATTCATTGTCAATATGTGACCAAACAGAACGAGTCGAAGGGGAAATTTCTCGTCTTTTTGAATTATTTTTGGCAGGAAAAGGGAAAAATGGTGACCGATAAAAATTGTTTTGACTTTCAAACGCAAAGGGAATCGTTGAAAGTGGGAAAAAATAAATGCCGTATCGCTATTTACGGCGGTTCCGAAAAACAAATTTCCGATTTTACGGATTATTTTTATTATAATCCCGATGTTTTTTTGGCGCTTGTCAATGATTGCGGCCGTCCGTTTAAGGAAATTCCCGTCGTTAAAGGATCTTATTTTAAAAAGCCTTTAGAATACGACGCGGATAAAAGATATGCCTTGATGGATTTTGAACCGGAGATTATTTCTGAACCGAATATTTTGAAATGTCCGTGGGGCAAAGAAAGAATTTTGTTTGTGTATGATTTGGAAGGCGCGGGTTTTAATCCGACTCAACGAGCGCTGCAGCATTTGAAAGCCGGCGCCGCTTGCGCCGTGATTCATGAAACGGGTGTGTGCTATTCAAAAGTTATGAATTCTTTTTTGAAAGAAATCGTTCAAGCCGATATTGATGCCAATGGCCGTGACGAACAGGATCCGAAAATTGTGTCTTGTATTTACGAATGTCTTAAAAACGGCGCCAACGAAGTGCGTTTAACTTTGAGCGAAGATGAATTTAATATTTACTCTTCTTTGAAAAATGTTTTGAAATATAAAAAGAATCCTTACGTAAAAAACGGGTATATCGTTTCGTCCGAATCTTTGCATCAAAAAGAACAAGAAGAGGACCAAGAAGAAAAGAATAAAAATCTTATCCCTTTTGATAAAATCCCCTTTTTGTTAAAAAAAATCGACGGCCGAGAATCTTAAAAAAAGCTTTTCTTTCTTTTGAAAATCAAAAGAGTTAAAAACAGTTGGTGCTTGAAAATAAAAATTTTTGAAATATTTTTTAAAAAAATTAAAAAACACTCTTGACAATTTTGATATATAGTGTATTTCATATATATATTTTGTAATATATGGAGATTGAAATGAGTGTTTTGTGGATATGCGCGGCGATTTTTTTTCTGTCCATGAGTCGAGCTTTTGCCAATCCGGCGTGTGTTGTGTGCACGGTGGCTATCGGCGCGTCTTTG
>CAVDQP010000120.1:0-3443 GCA_963611245.1 Holdemanella biformis | reverse complement strand
GAACAGCGCTGAAAACCGTTACTAAAAAGCCCGATAAAAACATTCCTCGATAAATCAGCCAAGGCCCCGGAAAAGCCGCCGCCCAAAAATTAAAGGAAAAACATTTTTGAACGCCTTTCAACGAATGCGTTTTAGCAAACATTTTTTGCCATTTGAAAAAATAATAAGGCGCCTTGGCTCCGATAAGAAGTTTTAAATCTTCTTCATTGACAAAATCAAAGAGTTTTGGTTTGTTTAAAAACATCGTTTATGATTTTCCTTCAAAATATTTTTGAAATTAAAACATAGTATAAAAAAAGGCGTATGGAAATGAAAGCAAAAACAATCCTTGTTTACAATGAAAAAGGCGGAACGGGCAAGTCTTCTTTGGTCATACAATTAACCGGTCTGTTTTTAAGAAATAATTTGTCTGTCGGAATTTTGGATTTGGACACGAATCAAAGAACCGTTTTACGTTTTTTCGAAAACAGAAGAAAATATGCCGAAAAAGGGCATATTCCTTTGCCTATGCCGATTATTTTCCCGTTCAATGAACACGATAAAAATTTCGATTTATCTGTTCTGGACAAACAACAAAACCCGCAAACGGATATTCTTTTAATAGATTCTCCGGGGACTTATCAACCGTCGATTTTGTCTGTTATGGAACAGGTTGATATATTAGTCACGCCTTTTAACGACAGTTTAATTGATTTGGATACTTTGGCGGATATCAACGAGGAAAGCCAAAAAATGAATCATCCGGGACCTTTGGCAGAGCATATTTGGACCGCTCGTCAAAAAAGAATGTTGGCCAAAAAGCCGCCTTTGAAATGGGTGGCCGGTCGTAATCGTGTTCCGGCTTTAAGGAATAAAAACAAAGATTTGATGGATTCTTTACTGCAAGACATTTCCAAACGTCTCGGTTTTGGCATTTTTTCAAACATAACGGAACGCGTGATTTTCAGAGAGTTGTTTTTAAAAGGGTTGACGTTGGCGGACTTAAAACAAGAGGGCGTTTCTTATCCTTTGTCTTTATCGGCCGCAACGGGCAGACAGGAAATTCGCTCTTTAGCTCAAAAAATCCTGACGCCGTGACACTTTTTTAATGAAACAAGAATTGCTTTTTAAGCTTCTTTTTCATACAATGAAAATGGTTTTATTTTTTATAAGGAGAAATAAATGGAAATTAAAACAATCTCAACAACGCCTTTTTCGGATCAAAAGACCGGCACAGCGGGATTGAGAAAAAAAGTCACTGTTTACGAACAGAAAAACTATCTGGAAAATTTTATTCAATCTATTTTTAACGCCGTTTCCGGTTTTAAAGGAAAAACCATTATTTTGGGAGGAGACGGGCGCTATTACAACGCGCATGCCATTCAAGTGATTGCCAAAATGGCCATAGCGCAAAAAGTCGGACGCATTATCATCGGGCAAAACGGCTTGTTTTCAACACCGGCCGCGTCGAATCTGATTATTCGGCGCAAAGCGTTCGGCGGTTTTATTCTGTCGGCCAGCCACAACCCCGGCGGTAAAAACGGAGATTTCGGCATTAAATTTGACTTGTCGAACGGAGGCGGCGCGCCGGAAAACGTCACAAACCGCATTTATGAAGAAACAAAAAAAATCTCTTCTTACAAAATAGCGGAAACACCGGATATTGATATTTCTCAAATCGGGGAATATACCGTCGGCGAAACCGTGATAGAAATTGTGGATTCCATTAAGGATTATGTCGATTTCGTCCAAGGAATTTTTGATTTTGACGCTTTAAAAAAGCTTGTGAGTTCCGAAAACTTTAAAATGCGCTATGACGCCATGAACGGTTCGACCGGTCCTTACGCCACTCGCATTTTTGAAGAGATTTTAGGCGCTCCGAAAGGAACTGTTTTAAGAAAAACGCCCTTGGAAGATTTCGGCGGCGGACATCCGGATCCGAATTTGACGTATGCCAAAGAATTAGTCGATCTGATGTATTCGGACGAAAATATCGATTTCGGCTGCGCGGCGGACGGAGACGGCGATCGGAATATGATTCTCGGGTCTCATTTTTTTGTCACGCCCAGCGACAGTTTGGCTATTCTTACGGCTCATTATGAAAAAGTTCCGTATTACAGAGGCAAGGTCAAAGGAGTCGCTCGTTCCATGCCGACCAGCCGCGCTTTGGACGATGTCACAAAGGCTTTGGGATTAACATCCTATGAAACGCCGACCGGTTGGAAATATTTCGGTTCGCTTATGGATGCCGGCCTGATTTCTTTTTGCGGAGAAGAAAGCTTTGGCACCGGCTGTTCCGATTTAAGGGAAAAAGACGGCATTTGGGCAATTTTGTATTGGTTGAGCATTCTGGCTTCGACCGGAAAGACCGTGCGGGAAATTGTTCAAGATCATTGGAAAACGTATGGAAGACATTATTATCTTCGGTATGATTATGAAACGTTGGAAACAAAGGACGCTTTAGATTTTATGGATTATTTGCGTTCTCAATTCGGTAAAATAACCAAAGTCGGCAACGAAACCGTTCAAAAATTTGAAGAATGGAATTACACGAATCCCTCGACACGGGAAACTGCTTTAAATCAAGGCATTATTTTGATGTTTGAAAGCGGATCCAGAATTGTTTTCCGCCTGTCGGGAACCGGCTCTTCCGGAAAAACGTTGCGCATTTATCTTGAAAAATACGAAAAAGAAGCTTCTCGCTTAAACGAAGAACCGCAAGAAGTGATTAAGCCTTTGTTTGACGGTATGGCCAAAGCTTTTTCGTTAAAAGAACGTCTTCATCGCGAATATCCGACGGTGATTACTTAAAAAAGTCTTCTTTGAAAACAGACTTGAACAAAAGCCCTCTGCCCTATCGGAGGGCTTTTTGCAAGAGAAAAGAAAAAAAGTAAAAATCAAGTTGACTTTTGAAAAAAAATCAGTCATATTCTTAAACGATTTTCAGGGGATGTAGCTCAGTTGGGAGAGCGTAGCGTTCGCAACGCTGAGGTCAGGGGTTCGATCCCCCTCATCTCCACCATTAAAGGAAGCTTGTCTTCCTTTTTTTTATGGAAGCTCTCCATTGTAGTTTTTTTCTGAGGAAGTCTTATCCTGTCCCTAAAAATGCAAGGTATTTGTATTTAACTCGGACATTCACGGGCCGAATTAAGACGGACAGAACATCTTTTTTTTACAATTAAAAAGGAACTATTCTTTTTCTCTTAAAGAACGCGTTTTATAAAAGGTGTTACAAACACACCTACCTGTTTTTGTAACACTATCAGATTACGCAAAACTGCGCAAGTGAAATATCTTTTTTCTGTTACAAAAACAGGTACCTATTTTTGTAGCAGAATCGCCAAAAAAGGAATGAAAATGAACAAGATAAAAGCAGCGCTTTTTCATCAATCCGGCAGAAGTATGATTGAAATGCTGGGGGTTTTGGCGATTATCGGCGTTTTATCCGTCGGCGGTCTTGCCGG
>CAVDQP010000119.1:2753-3482 GCA_963611245.1 Holdemanella biformis | reverse complement strand
AATTTCAAGCTTGTTTTTTATGCGCTTGCATTGAACATCGGATTTGATAAAAGGCGATTTTGAACGTTTTCAAAAATCAAGTCAATAAAAAATTTCATCTTACGCAACACAAAGGAAGGGAAGCTTTAAAATAATGAAAAATATATATTGACGAACCGTTTCTTTTTTTTGTTAAATAGCTTGATTTTTCGTTTTCGATGAAAAGCGTTTTTCTTTTAAGAAGAAAAAATAACGGAGCTTTTATGAAAAAAGGAGAAAAAACTTGATGTTGGCTTTTTATCTTGTCAGTTCGACTGTCTGTTGTCTGCTGATGTCTTTTTTATTTGTCAGATATCTTTTGTTTATGCCGACAGGCTTTTTTGTAAAAAGTTGTTTTTTTCTTTTGTTGATGATTATCGGTTGCACTCTGGCTTTGGTGGCACCCTTTTTTGAACGCCTTTTGGGAAAAGCGTATCCCGCCTACACGTTTATTCTGTATTTTCTTTTTACGGCGGCGGTGATTCTTATCGGCTTAACTCTTTTTGCGGACTTTTTTTGGTTTTTAGGAAAAATATTTCATCTTGTCGACGTTTCTCCCTATTCGGCACAAGCTTTGCCCGCCAATTTAACTTTGCTGGTTTTAGCTTTATTGTGCGCCATCTGGGCGCAGTATGAAGGATTGAAAACGCCGAAAATCAAAGAAGTCATCATCGAATCTTCAAAAATAAAACAAGAAAGAACCCTTGTGTT
>CAVDQP010000119.1:1980-2743 GCA_963611245.1 Holdemanella biformis | reverse complement strand
AGCGATTTGCACATCAACCGCCTTGTTTTTCCCGACAGGATAAAGGCGATTGTTGAACAAACGAACTTGCAAAATCCGGACATTGTGCTTTTGGCGGGGGATATTTTGGACGACGATGTCGAACGTATTCGTCCTCTGATTTTTCTGTTAAAAGATATAAAAGCCAAAGAAGGGATTTTCTTTGTCACGGGCAACCATGAATTTTACGTCGGATACGACTCTTGTGTCAAAGCGATAAAAGACTTGAACTTTACTTTTTTGGAAAACGACGGCGTTTGTCGGCAAGATTTATGCATCGGCGGGATTCCTGATGTCAGAGCCGGAAAAATAATGCGCAAAGAAGCTCGACCGGAGCAAGCTTTTTCAAACAGCCCGCAAGACAGGTTTCGGCTTTTAATGTCTCACACGCCGACCGACTTTGACGGAAAAGACGTTTTTGATTTACAGGTATCCGGACACACGCACGGCGGACAAATTTTCCCGTTTCATTTTTTTGCCTATTTAGGAAATAAGTATCTGGCGGGATTATATAAATTGCCGAACGGTTCCGAAATTTATGTGTCCCGAGGTTCCGGCCAATGGGGACCGCAATTAAGATTTTTGGCACCTTCTGAAATCACGGTCCTACGTCTGCGCCCTATTTCGATTTGATTTTCAAAAACGGAATAAACCCGAACAGGTAAATACGGGTTATATTTGTTTTTCTTTTAATTTTAATCAAAGGGATAAATGATAAAAACTTAATCGTCTTTGTCCCTTTATA
>CAVDQP010000119.1:768-1970 GCA_963611245.1 Holdemanella biformis | reverse complement strand
CCTTTATAGGGGAAAATTTTCACTTCTGCCAACGATAAAACATAGGGAATAAACTTGTCGTAATCAAAATATTTCAGTTTTTTCTGCACCATAAAACGGATTAGTTTTTGCAGATAATAAGCCGGAAAGACCGACGGATTATTGCGCGCTTGATAATAGATATTCACACATTGATCAATATCTATATCTTTGTAAAACAAATGGCTGAAATCAACAATGCGTTTTGCCAACACATAAATAACCAACAATAATTTCGCTTGATTTTCGGTTTGCGACGATATACCTCCCAAACGATAATAAGATATGGTCTTATTGACTTGCACGCCTTTGTATCCGCCAACAATCAGTTTGATTGCCAAATCATAATCCCCACCAAAACCGCAGTCAGTATTATAATTTCCCAGTTTTCTTAATACATCTAACCTAATCCCCATTGTTTGATGAGAAAAAGGCATGTCGTGAAAGAAAACTTCGGGACGTGGAACCCATTTATAGACGAATTTTCCGTTACGGTCATATTTTTCTTCCGTTCCATAACAGTAATCGGCATTTTCTTCTTCCATTTTTTTAACGCATTCAGCTAACGCGTCATCGGAAAAATACTTGTCATCGCTGTTCATAAAGAAAACATATTTACCGTTGGCATGCGCCAAGCCGTGATTGTATCCGTCGTCAATCCCCGCGTCGGGTTCGGAATAACATTTCAGCCACCCTTTTGATTCATATTCTCGAATGACTTCCAAAGAACCGTCCGTTGACGCGCCATCGGCAACAATATGTTCAATGTTCGGATATGTTTGATTGTGCACACTTTCGACACATTCGCGAAAATAGTTCAAGCGATTATCCGAATTCAGATTGTAAGTTGCGGTAATAACCGTAATTAAGGGAAATTTATCGATCATAGTTATTTTTCCTTGATTTTGATAAACGGAATAAATCCGAAAAGCTTTATCCATCTCGATCGTTTTGCTACGGTTTTGAACAGAGGAAACAAATTAAACAACCTGTATTCAGTTTTCTTAGCGACTACAACAGGTTGCGAGGAAATATATCGAAATGTTTCTGCGCAATACCAGATATACTTATTCTGAAGTCCCTCGTAATACGGCGTCATTGCCGCAAATTTCCAAAAATTTGAAAATTGAGAATGAAACTTTCCAGTAAATTTATTTAAAGCATTTTTCCATACTTTATTATCG
>CAVDQP010000119.1:0-758 GCA_963611245.1 Holdemanella biformis | reverse complement strand
CGCAAGGAATATCATCTGCAAAATTATCAATTTCAATAAAGCCATATCTACTATCTAGCAGGCAAAAATCTTCTGAAAAAAACAAAGAAAATAAATCTTCAATGATAAGTCTAAGCTTATTTCCTTTTTCTTTTGCAAGATTTAACAAACGTTCCGTTATTTTGTTTTTTCTCCATTTTTTACAATCAGCAACAAAAATTCCACCGCTTAGAAAAATTTGCTCAGGCATTCCGCCCAAAACATTAACAAAATAATCTTTTGTTGGCTTTCTGTATCCTAAATCAGCAACAGCTCCCAAGCTTTTATTTTTGAGACTTTCATTCCATAAAAATTGAATGTCTTTCAAGGCAATTGTATCGCTATCCAAATAAATCGCTTTATCCAAATCAGGTTTTAATTCCGGAATCAACAAACGGGAATAACAATCAACATAATTATTTGCCGTGTAACCTTTCAATCCCTCGAATTGTTTTAAATCAATCGGGATAAATTCCAATGAAAAGTTGTTAAATGTTTTTTTCATTTCCTCTAATTGGCGTTTATTGAAATCACATATTCCGCAATCAAGAATATAAAAATCTATGAACGATTTCGTCGTATAGCAAACAGACGCCATTGACGTCGCCAAAATTTCGATTAAATCGTCCTGCCCTTCGTAAAATACGGAAATATGATTGTTTTCAGTCATTATTTTTTGTTCCTCATTTATTTGTTTTTTATTAGAAATGGATAATTTCAAGCCTTTATCATCTCTACAA
>CAVDQP010000118.1:0-3556 GCA_963611245.1 Holdemanella biformis | reverse complement strand
AGCAAGAAGAAGTTATCAATTCTCCAAGAGATAATTTTCCGATTTCAAAAGAAAAGGGGTTGTTGCGACAATCCCTTTTTTTTTTTGATGCGAAAAACAGCGGTCTGTTGTTGAAAAAAGGTGTTTCACAAAAAGACGATTGTTGAAAAAAAAGTGTTAAAAAAAGGTCGAAAAAGAAAGTGTTTCTTTTCCGGCCTTTTGTCCATAAAAAGAATAAAAATTATTCTTCAGAAATCCTTTTAATGGTCGCGCCGCAAGAGGACAGCTTTTTTTCCAATTCATCGTATCCTCTGTCCAAATGATATACACGACTGATGGTGGTTGTGCCTTTGGCGGCCAAAGCGGCGAGCACCATTGCGACAGAGCCTCTTAAATCCGTGGCCATCACATCGGCGCCGGATAAGTGTGTGGTTCCTCTGACAATAGCGGAAGAAGTGCCGTGAATCGTGATATTTGCTCCCATGCGCACCAGTTCCGGCACGTGCATAAAGCGATTTTCAAAAATAGTCTCTGTAATCAAAGACGCGCCGTAAGCCGTGGACATCAAAGCCATAAATTGCGCTTGAGCGTCCGTCGGAAATCCCGGGTAAACCTCTGTCATAACATCTGTGCCGATGATGACGGCATGACGCGCTTGTGCCGAAAAACCATTCGGTATCTCCGTGATTTCAATGCCGGCTTCCGTCAAAGCTCTGGCAACCGCCGCCAAATATTCCAAAGAACACCCCGTGATATCCAAATGTCCTCGGGTAATGCCGGCCGCCATGGCATAGGTTGCCGCCTCAATTCTGTCTCCGATGACGGTATGTTCCGCCCCGTGCAGGCGGTCGACGCCTTCAATGACTAACTGCGGCGTTCCGATGCCGGAAATTTTCGCGCCCATGGAAACAAGGCAATTTGCCAAATCCGTGCATTCCGGTTCCAACGCGATATTGTTTAAGACGGTCGTGCCTTCCGCCAAAACGGCCGCCATCATCACATTTTGCGTTCCGCCGACGGTTTGTTTCGGAAAAGTGAAGGTGCTGCCTTTTAATTTACCGTTCACTTCCGCGTGAATATAACCGCCCTCGATTTTAATTTGGGCTCCCAGATGTTCCAAGGCCATTAAATGCAAATCGACCGGTCGTGTCCCGATAGCGCAGCCGCCGGGCAGGCTGACTTTTGCCTTTCCGAAACGCGCCAACAAGGGACCTAACACCAAAAAAGAAGCCCGCATTTTAGAAACAATGTCGTAAGGCGCCGTCAAAGAGGTGATATTGTCGCTTTGAATCGTCAGAACATCTTCTTTTTGTTCGGCAAAAGAGCCCAAAGAATGCAACAACTCTTTCATTGTTTCAATGTCCGCCAGATGAGGCACATTCTTTAAAATCAAAGGTTCGTCCGTTAAAAGTCCCGCCACCATTAAAGGCAGACAGGCGTTTTTGGCGCCTTTAATATGAATGTGACCTTCTAAAGGCGTGCCGCCGACAATTTGAATTTTATCCATTTTTTAACCTCTTTTTTTTCTTTTGGGGGTGAGCAGGTTCTTTTCTTTGCGTATGGAAATCAGAAAACGTTTCCAAAATAAGCGTTGCCGTTTAACAGGGCTTTTCCGGTAAAAGGCTTTCTTCAAGAGTCGCTTTTGTTCCTTGAGTTTTTGCTTTTTGTTGTTTACGACGCAGAAGATTTTGTTTCAAAAGTTCCGCTTCTTTTTCAAATTTCTGTTGCGCTTTGGATTTTTGTTGTTGAGCCAAAATATCACCTATCAATTCAATACGATTTTACCGATTATATCATTTTGATTTCGGACTTTCAATCATAAAGGTGGCGGGGCCGTCGTTGACAAGAGAAACTTTCATGTCGGTTTGAAAAACGCCCGTTTGAACGGGAACTCCGGCCGTCTTCATTTCATTGACGAAAAGCAAATACAATTCTTTGGCTCGATGAGGATCTCCGGCGCCGATAAAAGAAGGACGGCACCCTTTGGAACAGTCGGCATATAAAGTGAATTGAGAAACGATTAAGGCGGCGCCTTTGATGTCCGTAACGGACAGATTCATTTTCCCTTGTTCATCTTCAAAAATTCTTAACCGCGCCAGTTTTAAAGCCAGCCACGCCGCGTCTTTCGGCTCATCTTCGGGACAGACACCCAAGAAAATGCACAAGCCTTTTTGTATCTGTCCCGTTGGTTGTCCGTTCGATGAAACGGAAGCGTTCAAAACACGTTGAACTAAAGCTTTCATTGAGGACGCCTCCGTCCCCGTTTGTTGGTTTGTTTATGTTCCAAAGCAAAGACGGTTAACAACTGAACGCCGAATCCCGTGGCGCCTTTGGGACAGACGGGGGTGCTTTCTGTGGCCCAAGCGGTGCCCGCAATATCCAAATGCGCCCATTTGACGCCTTTTTGAATAAATCGTTTCAAGAACAAAGCCGCGGTGATGGAACCGGCTTCCGGCTTTGTGCCGATGTTTCGAATATCCGCAATATCCGACGCGATGAGTTTTTCATACGCCGCGTCCATAGGAAAAGGCCATAAACGGTCGTGTGTTGTATGTTGTCCGGCCGTTATCAGTTCTTTTTGCAATCTTTCATGATTGGAAAAAAGACCGGCGTATTCTCCGCCTAAAGCGTATTTCATGGCACCCGTTAAAGTAGCTAAATCGACCACGGCTTCCGGTTTGAAAGTTTCTTGACCGAACCAAAGAGCGTCCGCCAAAATCAAGCGACCTTCGGCGTCGGTGTTGTCCACTTCCACCGTCAAACCGGACAGGCTTTTTATCACATCTCCGGGGTGGACGGCCGAACCGGACGGCATATTTTCAACCAAAGGCATAATGCCGACGACATGAACAGGTTCTTTGTTTAAGCTTAAAGCAATAAGAGCGCCTGTTACCGCCGCGGCACCGGCCATATCATATTTCATATCGGCCATATGAAGGGCTGGTTTCAAGCTGATGCCGCCCGCATCAAAACAGACGCCTTTTCCCACAAATAAAACAGGAGAGGAGTCTTTTCCCGGTAAACCGTTATATTCCAAAACGGCCAGACGGGGCGGATTGATAGCTCCTTTTCCGACAGCGGTTATCAGATTTAATCCTTTTTCGGCGATTTGTTTTTCATCAAAAACGGTGACTTTCAAATTTTCAATTTTTAAAGAACGCAGCTTTTGCGCAAAAATGTCCGGCGTCAGAGCGTTGGCCGGTTCTGACACCAAATCCCGCGCGGTGTAAATGCCGTAAAGAAGGTTTTGAAATTCTGAAAACAGATCTTTGGCTTGCGTCGCCATAGGCGTTAAAATATCAAAGCAGATTTCTTCTTCTTCTTTTTCATCGTCCCGTGTTTTATATTTTGTGAAACGATAAGCGTTCATCGCGGCGCCGAACGCAATCTGGCACGCCGCCTCGTCCGCCGGCAAGCCCGTTTTTTTCGGCAGAATATCCATAAATAGAGACGCTTTTGTCGTTTTGTCCTTCATTAAAAAATCGGCGATTTTTCCGCCTAAAATTTGAAGGCGGGCGGCGTCTATTTTGAGACTGTCTCCGAATCGAACGGCGACGGCCTTTACCGACGGTCTGAA
>CAVDQP010000117.1:1092-3589 GCA_963611245.1 Holdemanella biformis | reverse complement strand
CTATAAGGCCGTGGGCGGTTCGTCGATAGAGATCGCTTGTTTAGCCGATACGACGGCTTATTGTATTGTTCCTGCCAATTTAAAATCCGACGTCTGCCGAGAAATGGTCAATTCCGGAATTTTTTATCAAATTGGGTTGAAGCAACATTACGCTACGCCGGATAATGAAGAGGAAGAAAAATCTCAATCCTCCTCCAACAGAGCAAAAATGTTGGGCTTGTGCGATAAAGTTGAAAAATACACGGCCATTGATTTTTCTGTAAGGTATTGAAAAATATTTTTTTCAGAACTTTTAACATAAAAAAACCTTTCTTCATTTAAAAAGAAAGGTTTTTCAATTTTAAAAGTCCTTTTTAGAACCCGTCTGTATAGAGTTTTTTACGGGCGACTTTGCGTGCTCTGCGGATACCTTCCGCTTTTTCACGAGCCTTCTTTTCAGACGGCTTTTCAAAGTTACGCCGAAGTTTCATTTCGCGAAACAGACCTTCGCGCTGCATTTTCTTTTTCAATGCCTTGAGCGCTTGATCCACATTGTTATCGCGGACAACAACTTGAACTATGGTACATCCCTCCTTACAACATTCATTCTAAAAAGATTTCAATGTAGTTTTCTTATACCCTTTTTCTTATGAAAAGTCAAGCAGGAGTCAAACAAAAAATGTTCTTTTCATACATAAGAGACGGATTTTTGTTTTTATCGGGACAAATAGGACCGGTGTATCTGTTCTATGTGGAACTGTGACTTACAACGGCGTTTTTAAGCTTGTTTGCCCTTTTGGGTTGGTTATCTGGCCCGATTTATAATACAGGAGATTTGAAGCCCGCCGCCGTTAAGCGATAATATCCGGCGTAATTATGCCGCTGAGCTTGGCAATTTGCTTTTTCAGATTTTCCCTTGTTTTTTTCAGCTCGTTGATTTGAAGAGCATCGCAGACGGGAGAACGCATCAAGGTGCGCAGTCTGCCGTCCAGCATTTGATATTCCTGTTTTAAGGCGTTCAGTTGCGATTCGAGTTTCACGGTATCCTCTTTTATCTTTCAAAATAACTATATGAAATTTTTGTTCGTTTTTCAATTTTAAACTGGAATTTTTTTAGAAAAAATGTATAAAGAGGCATACAATTTATTTATAAGAGGGTTGAGATGAAAGAAATCAAAAGAATCGGCGTGTTGACAAGCGGCGGAGATTGTTCCGGCTTGAACGCCGTTATCAGATCCGTTGTTTTAAGAGCGGTGCAAACGTATCATTGGGAAGTTTTCGGAATTTATAATTCGACGAACGGTCTTATTTCCCGTCCGATGCAGTATAAGCAATTGACGGTCGGTGATTTTGATTTTCCTTTTGCCAGATTGGGCGGAACGATGTTGGGAACAAACAATTCCGGCAATCCGAATCTGCAAATGACCGACGGTGTTTTATCCGAAATTTCCAGCGAAGAAGTGTTGAATCGCTTTAAAAAAGGGGTGGAGGAATTGCGTTTGGACGCTTTAATTGTGATAGGCGGTGACGGCTCTATGGCCATTATCGGCAATTATTGTGCTAAAACGGGCATTTCTATGATCGGCATTCCGAAAACAATTGATAATGACGCTCCGGCGACGGAATACGCTGTCGGTTTTTCCACGGCGGTGGAATCGGTGGTCGACGCAATGGACAGATTGGCGTCAACGGCGCGTTCTCACAATCGCGTGATGATTGTGGAAGTTATGGGTCGAGGCGCCGGCCATTTGGCTTTGGAAACCGCTATTGCCGGATTTGCCGACGTGTGTTTAATTCCGGAAATTCCTTACACATACGAGGGAATCGTTAAAAAACTGCGGGAAGTGCGTCAAAGCGGTCGGAATTATTCGCTTGTGACAATCGCGGAAGGAATCGAGGCGCCGGACGGCAAACATGCGTATGCGTTGAACGGAAAGACTTTCGGCGGGGTTTCTAATATTATAGCGGACAAATTGGCGAAGGAAGAAGATAATTTCAATATTCGTGTTACGGTTTTGGGACATATCCAAAGAGGAGGTGATCCAAACGCGACGGATAGAATGATGGCGAGCGCTTACGGTGTTTACGCCGTTGATTCGCTGGCGTGCGGTAAAACGAATCAGGTCATTTGCTATAACAACGGAAAAATTGAAGAAAAAGATTTAGAGTATGTTTTGAAAGTCGGAAATAATCCGGTGGATCCGAACGGTTTCCGTGTGCAAGCGGCGCGCGGCTTGGGAATTTATGTCGGGGAAGAAATAAAATAAACTCTCCTCTGGCTTTTTGCTGAAAAGTGTTCTATATTAAAAGAGATGATAACCAGTAAGGAGAGTAAAATGGATAATCATGTCGAAGCTCTTAAAGCAAAACATGCGGCGCTGGAACTTGCTATTATGGAGGAAAATTCTCGAGTCGTTTCTAATGAAACCCTCATCAATAATTTAAAAAAACAAAAATTAAAGATTAAGGAAGAACTTGAAGCTCTTTCCAAAAAATTTGAATGAAGCGTGTATAAAGC
>CAVDQP010000117.1:0-1082 GCA_963611245.1 Holdemanella biformis | reverse complement strand
GTATAAAGCCCTGTTCAAAAGACGGGGCTTTCTTTTTATCCTTTATGAAAAGAGCATCTCCGAATTAAACGGCGGCGGATATCGATTCTAATCGGAAGAGAATCGGTGGCGATGGATTTTTCCGTTCTTTGTAAAAAGACGGGGTTAAAAAGAATCGGAAAATTTGTCGGGCGTTTCTTTTGCCATGGACGTCGCTTTTAAAACGGCGCCCGTCCTGTTGGACACATTCAAAGCTTTCAAAATAGCCGTGACATGAAGCTTGACGGTTCCTTCCGTTAATTTCAGTTCTTGTGCGATGACTTTGTTTGATTTGCCTAAAGCCATTAAATGCATGACTTCCCTTTGCCTTTTTGTCAGCTTTCCTTTCCATGCGAGTTCTTCTTTTTCTCTGCCGGAAAGATCTTCTTTGTTTTGCAAAAGCTCCGCGGGCAAATAGGTGCCCCCTGCCAAAACCAATTGAATGGCGCTTAAAATAATTTTACCGGAAGCCGTTTTCGGAATAAAACCGCTGGCGCCTAAATCAATGGCTGTCGTGACGGTTGCGCGATCGTAAACAGCGGAAATGACGATAATCGGCGTTTTCGGCAAGGTCTTTTTTAAAATTTCAAGAGCTTCGGTCCACGGCTTCCCCGGCATCGCCAAATCCGTTATAATCAAGTCTGTTTTGCCACGAGTCAATGCCGGATTTAAAAGCTCGTCATAGTTCCGCGCTTTTTGAATTTTTATCCCTTGAAAAGCAGAAGAGAGAGAAAAACTTAATCCTTCTAAAAATAAATCGTGATCGTCGGCTATAATAATGTTCATTTCGGACCTTAAAAAAATCTTGCAAATATATGAAAAATATAGTACACTCTCCTCGTGAAAAGCAAATAAAAAGATAATAAAAGCAAGGCTTTTCTCCTCCTTTGCCGAAAAAAATAAAAAAATGAAAAAAATGTGTTGACAAAGGGTGTGAATTTGGATATATTGCTTTTCGTCGCTTGAAAAAAGGATAGCTTCAAAAAAAGCGACGTTGTTGTTAGACGGGGTAGATAGGGAAGGAACAGATGCACGGGTGGTAGTTAAGTTTTCAAATAAGGAAT
>CAVDQP010000116.1:0-3641 GCA_963611245.1 Holdemanella biformis | reverse complement strand
ACCCTTATAAAATGTTGGAAGACGAAGAAGTCGATATTTTAATGAATGTGCCGATAACCGGTCGCGCCGAATCTCTTTACCAAATTGATTTTCCGGCCGCCGATTTTCATACGTTTATTAAAATGATTGCTTTTTTTGATGAAAACAAAGATTCTTTAAAGGCTTTTGAGGGTGCCAAAATCTGTGTCAGAGACGATTTGCCCGTTTTGGAATCCGTTGACGCTTTAAATAAAACCTATCACTTGAATTTCAAGATGATACCCGTTTCTTCGTTTGAATACGGGCGCGATTTGCTTTTTGCAAAAGAATGCGCTTTATACGCCGATTATGAAATAACGCTGAAATCCCCTTTGTTGGCACAAACACCTCAAGGAAAACAAGCGGCGATTCTTCCCGACTCTTTGCGGCATATTGCCTTCGGACCGGCAATAAAAAAAGGCAATCCGAAAGCGTCCGAATTGGTTCGTTTACTGCTGCATTCGCTGATGGTCGCGGAAGAAAAAAATTTAACACAAACGAATCTGACAGAGGCTTATTCGTCGCCGGATAAAGAAGTATCACAGTTGTTGGGGCTTTCTCCGAACGCGGCCTCTCGGCTGGGCGCTTCCGATAGGTGGATTTACAAAGTTTTACAGGCTTACGGCAATTACGGAGAAATTTATGAAAGAAATTGCGGAGAAGCTTCTGATTTAAAACTTCCCCGCGGATTAAATAACTTATGGCATAAAGGCGGCCTTTTATGGACGCCGCCTTTATATTAACAAAGGCTTAAAAAAACGCCACATGTTTTTCGGATTGTCCGGAACCTTTATTCCGCCAATTCCAATTTTTTCTTTGGTTTCCGACCTCTTTTCGGCGAATTGTCCGGTCCCAACGTTTTCAACAAATCCAAAATCTTCACGGCAAGAGCGTGATCCGGAATATTATAATACGCCCGCACCAATTCTAAAGTTTCCCGTTTATTCATCGGATTGTCGTTATAAAGCTTTTTGGTTTCCGCAAGCGTGTTCACCGGAATGTTCACAATATTGCGAGGGCTTGCCTCTCCGGCAGATTTCGGTAAATCTTCAAAAAAATATTCTATCGGAACATTTAACACCTGCCCGATATCAAACAATCGGCTGGCTCCGATACGATTCAGCCCTTTTTCATATTTTTGTATTTGTTGAAATGTCAACCCCAAAAGAGATCCGAGCATTCCCTGACTTAACCCCAAAATAATCCGTCTGTTCCGCATTTTCAAACCGACATGGACATCAATCGGATTAGGAGAACCGTCAGCGGAACGTCCTCTTAATGAACGTTTCTTTTCCATTTGTTTTTTCACTCCTTTACTATCAAAACGGGTATATTAGAGCATATTTTTTCAAATCCGTCAATCTTTTTTAGAGGTTTTCCCTTTTTTTACGGATATATCCGAAAAGAAGAAACGCCGCAAAGAAAATAAAATTAAAACAGTCGCCGTATCTGCCGTAAAAAGTGACAGACAAGGCGCGCGGCAAATCAGCGTCCAGCACCCCTTCCGTCCCCAAAGGCAAAAAAGCTTCCACCTTTCCATAAGGCGTAATAACCGCGGAAATGCCGTTGTTGGTGGAACGAACAACCGGCAATCCTTCTTCAACCGCCCTTTGTTGCGCCGCCGCCAAATGTTGATATGGTCCAGAGCTGATACCATACCAAGCATCGTTTGCCACATTTACAATCCAAGACGGCCGCCGTTTTTTATTCACAACCTGTTTTGGAAAAATAATTTCATAACACACGCTCAACCCGACCGGAGGAGCTTTGCTGATAAAATAAGTCGCAGGTCCTTTTCCCGCTTGAAATTCGCCGGTCAAAGGGACAATTTTTTCCAAAGGCAGATACTCTTTTAACGGCATATATTCCCCAAAAGGCACCAGATGCGATTTATCATACACCCCTTTTACATACCCTAAATCGTCAATAATCAAAATACTGTTGGCCACGGAACTTTTTTTTTCGTCAACCTCCCGCAAAGCGCCGGAAATTAAAGTCGCTCCTTGATTTAAAGCCGATAAGACCAACTGTTGAAACAGCGTATTTTTTTCATAAAAAACCAAAGCGGACTCCGGCCAAATCACATGCGTTATCGGCTTTGAAGCTTCTTTGGCGCTTAAACGAACATGCTTCATAAAGTTTTCTTCCATCTGCGAGGCGGTCCATTTCATCTTTTGCGGAATATTCGGTTGAACCAGTCTCAACCGAACGCCCCAAACATGATTGTTTTCGGCATCAAAAATCCGCCAACCGCCCCAAACAACGGCGAAAACGGACAAAAAAACAGCCACTGTCGGGAAAAGTATATTTTTTCGCACATTGGTATAAAAGCCCCCCGCTTGTCCTAAAAAGAAAAAAGAAGAAAAAACAAAGCAGGAAAGAAAGCTTAAAAAATAAGGCCCTGACCAACTTTCCACTTGCAAAACCGGTAAAAAAGCCACCCACACGGACGATAAGAGATTCCAAGAAAATCCCGTGAATATCCAAGATCTGACCCATTCAAGAATGCCCCACCAGACGGAAAAAACAAAGATTCTTCGTCCGCCGGACGGCGCCCAAAAAGCCAGCAAGGCCCCTGTTCCGACAAACACGCCGCCTAAAATCCCCATTGCCAAAAAAGCAAAGGGAATAAACGGATAAAACGCCGCGTCTAATTTCAAAGCATTTGTTATCCAAGACAAAGAAAAGGCAAATAAAGCAAAGCCGAAAGAAAAACCGTAAGCAAAAATCCGTTTTCTGCCTTCCGCTTTATTCAGCAGACAGCCTAATCCGGAAAAAGAAAGAAAAAGAACGGGAATAATCCCATACGGCGGAAAGGCAAAAACCGCCACTCCTCCCAGAAAAAACGCCGCAAGAAGGCCTTTTTTATCCGTTTTGTTTTTTTGATTATCCTGTGCCAAAACGCCTGATTGATTTTTGGGTTGTTTTTCTTTTATAAAAGCCATCGTTTTTTGCCACAAAGACAGTCCTTTTTTCAAAGTCTTTTTCAAATTTTTCTCCTTTATGCCTTTATTTTTCAAAATCCAAAAGGTTCAGTCCGATTTCATCGTTCAAAGACCTTTCAACCGTCCCGTCAACGGCGTTCACGAAAATTTCTCCCGTCGCGCTGATTCTGGCCGCCACCAGATGACCGCCGAAAACCTTATTTTCCGTATCGCCGACATTGATATGCAAATGCAGATAGGCCTTTTTGTCCTTGGTTGAAACATTGCCTAAAAGCGAAGTGATTTCAAAAATCCCCTCCAAAGTCCTTTCTTTGTATTCCTTTGTCGCCGGATAAAAAACACCGAGAGTGACTTTATCCACCGCACCGATACCGGCCACCGCGCCACATAAAATATTCTTTTGAGCACAAAAATCTTTCAAGACGGACACAACTTCTTCTCCTTTGTCCAACCGCAGCAGGTATTTGTTTTCAAATTGTTTATATTCCATAATAAATTCCTTTTCAAAAAAACAAAAATACGATACGATACATTGATACAAAAATCGCCTTACAAATCACAAGGAGCCTATTTATGACGACTTCACAAGAAATTTCTCTTCTTGAAGAAAAAATCATCAGGTTGGAAACCTATGCGGCCAATCAGGAAAAAAACATTGAAGAGCTGAATCAAGAACTG
>CAVDQP010000115.1:0-3657 GCA_963611245.1 Holdemanella biformis | reverse complement strand
ATGTAGAGAGTGTTCTTTTTCATCGCAAGAGGCAAGGCGAGTTTTTTTATTTTAATTTTGAAATTTTCGGCAAAATCTTTTATATTAAACCTTGATTAAAGATTTCAAGTCAGAAATAGCAAAAAAAAGTTCAAAAAAAAGTAAGAAAAGATTATGGCAACAAAAATCCAAGAAGAACATTTAGGAAAGGCGTTAAGCGAACGGTATCTGGCTTATGCTCTTTCAACGATTGTTTCCCGTTCTCTGCCCGATGTGCGAGACGGGTTGAAACCGGTGCATCGGCGGTTGTTGTATGCGATGAGACAGTTAAAGTTGGATCCTTCCGTCGGGTTTAAAAAGTGCGCGCGTGTCGTGGGCGATGTTATCGGTAAATATCACCCGCACGGAGACGCGTCCGTTTACGATGCCTTGGTGCGTTTGGCACAGGATTTTTCCGTCCGCTATCCTTTGGTGGAAGGTCAGGGCAACTTCGGTAACATTGACGGCGATCATGCGGCGGCCATGCGTTACACGGAAGCGAGAATGACGCCGACCGCCGTCGCTTTGATGGCGGGATTGGACGATAACGCCGTGGATTTTGAACCGACTTACGACGGCGAAGAAACGGAACCGAAAGTGATGCCGGCTTCTTTTCCGAATCTGTTGGCAAACGGATCTTCCGGTATTGCCGTCGGTATGGCAACGAATATTCCGCCGCATAATATGGACGAGTTGTGCGATGCTTTGATGTATTTGATTGATAATCCGCAGGCGCAAACAAAAGAGCTGATGACTTTTGTCAAAGGGCCGGATTTTCCGACCGGCGGCGTGTTGATTGAACCGCAAGAAAACCTTGTAAAGGTTTACGAAACCGGTAAAGGGGCGATGAAACTGCGCGCCAGATGGGAAAAAGAGGAACTGTCGCACGGACAATATCAGGTGGTTGTGACGGAAATTCCGTATCAGGTGCCGAAATCCGACTTGATTACGCGGATCGCCAAATTGATTATGGATAAAAAACTGCCTTTGTTGGCGGATATTCGTGATGAATCGGATCAAAACGTGCGAATCGTGCTGGAGCCGAAAAACAGAACCGTGGACGCGGATCTTTTAATGGAAAATCTGTTTCAACAGACGGATTTGCAAGTGAACTTTAATCTGAATATGAATGTGTTGGACGCCGACGGAACGCCGCGCGTGATGAGCTTGCAGCAGGTTTTAAAGTCCTTTTTAGACCATCGTCTGATTATTTTACGGCGCAGAAGTTCTTATCGGCTGGAAAAAATCAATCACCGTATGGAAATTTTAGCCGGTTATCTGATAGCTTACTTAAATTTGGATCGAGTGATTGAAATTATCCGAAACGAAGACGAACCGAAACCGGTTTTGATGAAAGAATTTCACTTGTCGGAAATTCAGGTGGAATCCATTTTGAATATGAAACTGCGGTCTTTGCGTCGCTTGGAAGAAATGGAATTGCGACAAGAATATGCCACTTTGGAAAAAGAAAAAAGCGCTTTGGAAAAAATGTTGTCGCAAGAATCTTTAATGTGGAAGACTATTCAAGGTGAAATCAAGGATTTGAAAAAGATTTTCGGTGTTCAAACCGTTTTGGGAAAACGCCGGACACAAATCGTTAATCGTCGTTTGGAAACGGTGGATATGCCGGTGGAGGCATTTATTGAAAAAGAGCCGATAACCGTTCTTTTATCCGAAAAAGGGTGGATTCGGGCGTTGAAAGGGCATTACGAATCGGCGGAAGGCATTCGGTTCAAAGAAGGCGACGAGTTGCAGTGTATGTTGAAAGCGCAAACAACGGACAAGTTGATTCTTTTCTGTTCCAACGGGCAATTTTACACGATGGCGGGGGATAAAATCCCGACCGGTCGAGGATTCGGCGAACCTATTCGTTTAACGATAGATGTGCCGGAAGACGAACAAATTCTTTGTATGTTTATTTATAATCCGGATCAAACGTTGTTGGTGGCTTCCGAAAAAGGCAAAGGCTTTTTAGTGAAACAAGAAGACGTTATCGCGCAGACGCGAGTGGGAAAGAAGATTCTTTCCTTAAAAGACGGAGATGTGGCAAAACTATGCATTCCCGCGGACGGGGACACGGTGGCCGTCATCGGACAAAACAGAAAAATGTTGGTCTTTGATTTAAGCGAAATTCCTGTTTTATCCAAAGGGCAGGGCGTTATTTTACAAAAATATCAAGGCGGCGGCCTTTCCGATATTAAAGTGTTCCGTTTGGAAGACGGATTGAGTTTTCCTTTCGGCAACGGAACGCGCGTGGAACGGGATTTGACGGCGTGGAAAGCCAAAAGAGCCGGCGTCGGAAAATTCCCTCCGGTCGGGTTCCCGCGTTCAAATAAGTTTTCGTAACAAAACCGTTCAAGGAGTCTTGTTTTTTACCAAGATGTCAAGGCGATAAAATCGGGCGTTTTTAAGTAAAGCGCCCGTTTTTTTGAAAATGACGGGGAAGGACGGTTTTTCGAACGGGTGTGAGTGAGGCTCTCTGTTCGAGAGTCGGCGGGGCGAAGGCCGAGCCGTTTTTTTGAAAAATTCCACAGGTTTGTTTTTCGATCTGAAAAAATACCGCCTTTTTGCAAAAAAGCGGTATCTTTCAACGATTCTTTCAAGAAAACTTTTTTTAGTGTTGTTTTTTTTCCTCATAAGTCAAACAGTTTCGGAGTTTTTTGCATAGTTGAGTTTAAAGGATGTTTTGTCAAATAGTCCGGTGTGTGCTCTTGAGTTGTAGTTTTTATTGGAGGCAATGACGGCAATTGCTTCCGGATCTGATAAAACGGCTTTAAATTTCTTACTTTGATTCAAGTTCGATGCAGAATATAATGTTTCTGAGGCCGCCCTATCATTCAATAAAGGATTACCGTTTGTGTCTTTTGTTTTAATAACAAGATTAACTAACTCTTCATAATCGGGGCGGGGGTCGTCATAGAGTTGCACATACATATAAAACCTTGAAGGAGCCTTCGTTGCCCAAAGAATATCTTCTGTCGTCACTTCCTTTTTCGGTTCAAAATCAAAGGCTTGAGGATTGATTTTCACCGTAGAGGGGAGAGGATTTTCCACTAATTTACAAAAGGATATATCTCTTCTGTCCGATGTAAGAACACGATCCATCGCTTTCGGATCGGACAGGGTCGCTTTGATGATGTCCGGATGTTTTTCAATAAAATAACTGCAGGTATAAAGAATGTTTCGCACCAGTTGAGGATGAAAAAACACAGGATTTCCCTTTTCATCTTTCAGATCAATGAACAGCTGAACGATATCGGAATGGTTATTTATCATATACACTATTTCTTTATCATCGTCTGCCGAAGATTTCTCTAACCATGGGAATTTTTGGAATGCTTGCGCTTTTGTTTCAGAATTGTATTTAAAAAAATTATTCCAACTTTCCAATAAAGGTATCATCTTTTGTCTCCTTCTTGTCGAATTAAAAAAAGAGTATATATTATTCCTAACTATCTTACGGGCACCATAGTTTTGTCTATTTTTCAAGCAAAAACTTTGTTTTTAAAAATCGGCGGGACCGCTTTAAAATAAAAAACACCGCAAGAACGAAACTTACGGTGAAATTGGAGCGGGCAATGGGATTCGGACCCACGACATCAACCTTGGCAAGGTTGCGCTCTACCCCTGAGCTATACC
>CAVDQP010000114.1:0-3792 GCA_963611245.1 Holdemanella biformis | reverse complement strand
CTAGAAATATTTTTATTTTTTTCCTTTGGAGCTGGCTTTTTCTTTATTGGCTGCGTTTTTTCCTGTTTAAAAACTGGTTTTTTGACTTTGCTTGGGCAAATGACTGGGCGTATGTGTGGCACGAATGGATCACAGGCTGGGTCATCTCGTCGGTCAGCGATTGGACTTTCATTTTTACCCTATTCACGGCGATACCTCTTTGGCTGATCGGTTATTTATTGATGATTTCCGTGAATTGGACGCAAGCGGCCAAAAACATTATTGCCAAAACTCCTTTGTGGAGAAAGAAAGAGGAACAGAAAAAAGAAAGAAAACCTGTTTTTGCCAAAGCACCGTCGCATAAGAAAAAAAGACCGCCCGCTTTGAATATCGGCGAGATTCAACAACGTGTTTTGGAACAGGAAGACGAGGAAAAAACCCCAGAAAAATCATCGGAACAAAAAGCCGTTTTATCTTCTCAAGACGTAAAAGAGGAAAAAGAACCGGCGTCTTATGAAGAATTTCTTTCTTCCATTAAAAAGCCTTCCTTTGAAGAAAAAAACAAAGGAACAAAAAAAGATTCCTTTTTTGACGACGATTTTGATCCGAATATTCCCGAAACGGGGCTGTTGCCGGATATTACGAAAAACGGCTCCGGACACCCTGTTTTTGAAACAAAGGGCATATCTTTGCCCGATACCGGCAAGGCTTTGAAGGCAGCAATGCCTGATTTAACCCCCGTTTTGAAAGAAAAAGGGTATCGTGTTTTAACAGACGTTCTGATCGACGGCGCCCGAATTGATTGTGTCGGACTTTCCAATCAAAAGATTGTTTTATGCCAAATAGATAAAGAACCCGGTGATTGGCTGGCGGACGAAGAACAATTTAACAACGACGATCCTTTATGGTTTTCGGAAAGTTCGCACCGCACCAGCCCTGTTTTTGAACTCAAGAAAAGACAGGAAACTCTTTTGGCAAAGTTGGCGGCCTCCAACCTTTCTTTGGAAATCCAGCCGATACTGGTCATCAATTTCGGCGAGATTATCAATTCCGAAGATATGATTGAAACATGGCAATCTATGAAAATTTTGGTCGCGAGTTATAAGCCGGATCCGGCGGAAGAACTTCCTTTGTTCAGCGATATTTTACCTGAAGCGGGCGAGATGGCCGACGACGCAACGGCGGAGCAAATAGGAAAGATTTTAAGAGGTTAACCCATGGCGTTTGTAAGAAATCCTGATTTTGAAGAAAAAGATAAGGCTGTTGCTTGGCTTTTTTGGACCGCTCTTATTGCGGTTGCCTCTCTTTATATTCTGATGTTGTTATGTCTTCCGTTAAGTTCCATTATCGGACAGGGGTTGAGCCGCGAAACATTGGCGGAAAGCGCTTATTTCATCAAAAAAGCCGTGATGAGTCCCGCTTTTCTCGGCAACAGATACTGGGCGTGGTTTAAAAGTTTTATGAAAATCACCGGAACGCCGGATTTTGCTTGGTATATTCCGACGTTGCCTTTTTTAGCTTTTGTTTTAATCGGTCTTATCGGCGCGGCCTTAAATCCGTTCAGCTTTATGCCGACGACTTTCGGTGCCGGTCGAAAAGCCGAATATGCCGATATCAAAAAGATGAAGCTTTTCAACGGTTTTATTATCGTCTTAGGAAAGTTCAGAGGAAAATTGTTAAAATTGCCGGAAACACTTTCCGTTTTGGCGGTGGCGCCTCCGGGAACCGGTAAAACGGTCAGTATCGTGGTGCCAACTATTTTAGAAGCCAAAGGCATCAGCATCATCGTCAACGACCCGAAACCGGAGTTGTGTTATCTGACAACGGGTTATCGCGCCACGGAAGGACCTGTTTTTGTCATCAACTGGGGGGCGGAAGACGATCCGGCAAAAAATATTTACTACCCCAGTTGGAATCCTTTGTCCGCGGCTTGTTTACCACCGATGGGACCGGCGCGCGATATGTATATCGACAGTATGGTGACCGTTTTGGTTGAAGAACCGAAAGGCGGCGCCGATCCTCACTGGTCGAAAACCGGCAGAAACGCCATGGCGGGCTTTTTGCATTTTATCGCCAGCAAATGCGAACGAGCGCGTGCCAACGATTATTTTTTGAATACGTTGATGGAAGGTTCGCTGAATAAAGAAGATGCCGCCGTTTTGGAAACATACTATTTGGATATGCCGGATATCAGCGCAAAAACGGCGTTGGACACTTTGCGTCAAGGACAAATGACTTCCGCTAATTATTTGCCTATCGGCACATGGGAAGGATTACCCGACTATTGGCACGGGGCGGAACCTTGCATCGCCATGATTTTGGATTGGTTGAACGATACGCAGATGAAAATCGCCGCCGACATTAAACGACGTATTGACGAAGGCGATCAAATGGCCGCTTTAGCCGACCCGATGAGGGATACTTTGGATTTGGCCGTGGCGGAATGCAAAAGATTCGGTTACGCGCAAAGGGCTATGTTGGAAATGAATCAGCTGGCCGGCACTCCGGATAAAGAGCGCGGTTCTATTTTATCCACGGCTTTAACCGGTATCGGCGTGTTTAAGAACGCCGCCGTTCGAGCCAGAACACGATGCAGTGACTTTACTTTCCGTGATTTGCGCGGTATGAGAGATCCGATTACCGGAGAGATGAAACCGATTTCCGTTTATTTGAGCGTGAATCAGGTTGACGCGCGCGCTTTGAGCGTGATTACCGGTATTTTCGTTGAATTGATGTCTTCCTTTTTAATTGCGAACCCGCCGAATTTCATTGGTTCAGACGGGGTAAAATCCGGGCCTTTCCCTGTTTTGTTTGTGTTGGACGAATTTCCGCAGATGCCGAAACTGGCCGCCGTTAAAGACGGACCGGCCGTCGGTCGAGGACAGAAAGTGTCTTATCTGCTTATCGGACAGGATTTGGGGCAGATTTCCGGTCAATACGGCAAGGACGATTTGGAAACCATTATCACCACGACGGCCGCGAAAATTGTTTTAGCTCAAAACAACGAACAAACGGCGCAACGTTTTGAAAAAATGATAGGGTCGAAAACCATCGAGGTGAAATCTTCTTCCAGAACAGAAGGGTGGTCAAAATCCGCTAATCCGTTTGCCGCGAACATTTCACGTTCTTTGCAATCTTCCTCTGTGATCAACGCGTCTGAAATGATGAGCTTGCCGAAAACAAAACAGGTTGTTATTATGCAGGGCTTTTTGAACCGTCCGATTATGGCCGATTCTCCGCGATGGTTTTTGGATCCGAAAATGAAAAAGAAATGCGCGATGAAGGCGTCCGAATTTGTGCCTTTCTGGGCGGTTGCCAAACGCGAGGTGATTCAAAATCCGAAAATATCGGATATCGCCGCTGAATTAAAAGCCTTAAAAGACGAAGACGGTGATGAATACACCTATGATGAAGGGTAGCTGAATTATGTGGGAATGGAGCGCCAAACACAAGAAGGAAAAAGAGCAAACGGCTTCTTCTAATCGTATGTTTGGGCTTTCAAACAATCTTGGCACCGGACAAATGCCGTGTCAGGACGCAACCGCTGCGGAACAAGGCGCGTTTTTTGACGGAAAAACGGAAAGTCCGAACGCCCTTGAACAAACATCTTTTTCGGATAGCGCGAATAAAACCCCTTTTCAACAAATCAGTTTTCATGAAACTCTGCCCCTTCATTTTACCGTGGCAGAACCGGCGAAAGATGTCAGTTTTTGGATTGACCGGTTTAATCAGATGTATTTTCCGGGAATGGATTTAATTGAAACGAAACTTCACACGGCGCTTTCGCATTCTTTGGCAGAAAAAGAATTGTTC
>CAVDQP010000113.1:0-3795 GCA_963611245.1 Holdemanella biformis | reverse complement strand
ATTGTTTTTGAATCGTCTCTTTCGTTGACGATTTTAATCCGGCGAGCGTTTTTTTTTTTTTTTTATTTTTTAAGGCCTTTGTCGCTTTTTTAACAGAGGAAAGTGTCACGCTGGACGGTTGCAAACTTTCAATCTGAGAGGGAGCAAAAACAAGAGAAAGAGAAAAATAAAACAGGCAAATAAGAAATCCGCCTCTGATTAAACCGAAGAAAAAACCCAGCAATCTATCCAAACTGCTAAGGGCGCTTTTGCGCAAAAGGGTGTTGATTTTGGAATTGACAAGCGTGAAAACAACCAATACCACCAAGGCGGATACGGCCGCCGCGATGATGTTTGCCAAAGAATCGCTCTCAATAAAATTTCCAAAAACGGGAGCCAAAAAGGGCGCACCGTAAATGGCGGCCAATACGGCAGCAACCCAAGAAGTGATGCCTAAAAGTTCTCGAATGAGGCCTCTGTACCACGCGAAAATTCCGGAAAGAAGAAGAGTCATTCCAACGGCTAAATCTATCAATTTTTTGCTCCCGTAAATAAATCAACAATACTTTTTAAATGCCCCGGTTCCCGCACCTTGAGTCGGTCGGAGGCAAAATTTGTTTTCTTTCCGGCCAATCTTGCCGGCGCAAAGGCTTGTTTAAAGCCTAATTTTTCGGCTTCTTTCAGCCTTAAATCCATTTGAGGAACGGCTCTGATTTCTCCGGATAAGCCGATTTCTCCAAAAACGGCCAAATCCGCCGGAACAGGCAAGTGCGTAAAGGCGGAAATTAAAGAAGTTGCGACGGCCAAATCCGCGGCCGGTTCCGTAATACGCAAGCCGCCCGCCACATTTAAAAAGATGTCTTTGCTGCCGATGGAAAGACCGCATCTGGCCTCCATCACCGCCAAAATCATCGAAAGGCGGTTGTTGTCCCAACCGACGACGGCTCGACGCGGAGCCGTTCCGTTGGACGCGGACACAAGCGCCTGTATTTCCACCAACATCGGGCGAGAACCTTCCAGGCCGGCAAAAACACAAGAACCTGAAATATTTCCCCGCCTTTCGGCTAAAAACAAAGCGGAAGGATTTTTAACTTGATCCAATCCTTTTTCCGTCATTTCGAAAACGCCGATTTCGTCCGTGGCACCGAATCTGTTTTTTACGGCTCTTAAAATACGAAAATGGTGCCCTCTGTCGCCTTCAAAATAAAGCACGGTATCCACCATGTGTTCAATGACGCGCGGACCGGCCAAGGTGCCTTCTTTGGTGACATGACCGACAAGAAATAAAGAAAATCCTTTTCTTTTGGCTAATCGAATCAATTCATTGCCGGCGGTGCGCACCTGACTGACCGTTCCGGGGGCGGAATCCACCGTGTCCACATACATGGTTTGAATGGAATCAATGACAACGACATCGGGCGTTTCGCCGTTTTCAATGGTTTCCATAATGTCGCGGACATTGATGGCGCTGGCTAAAAAAACGGGAGCTTCCTGCAATCCGAGTCGTTGCGCTCTCAAACGGATTTGATCGACGGACTCTTCGCCGGAAAAGTAAAGACAGCGCACGGGTTTCCCGTTTTGATTTGTCTTTCGGGCAAAAGCGGAAACCGCTTGCAATAAAAGCGTGGATTTTCCGATTCCCGGATCTCCTCCGACCAAAATCACAGAACTTTTCACCAAACCGCCACCGCAAACTCTGTCCAATTCTTCAATATCCGATTTCAGACGAAAGAAAACTTGCGGCGCTCCTTTGAGATTTGAAAATTCCAAAACACGCCCTTTAAGACCGGTTGACAGCTTTGACCCTTCAAAAGAGGAAGAAACCTCTTCTTCCAAAGTGTTCCACGCTCCGCAAGCGTCGCATTTTCCTTGCCATTTCGGATAGGAGGCGCCACAATCGGAACAAATAAAGCGTGTTGTTTTCTTTACCATATTTTTCTGCTTTGTTAGATTTTTTATTTTACTCTTTTCTTTATAATTCTTTGTTTTTTTGACTTTCGGTTCTTCTTATCAAGGAAAAAGAAAATACCAGATTGACTTTTTTCATTCAATCGAAAAATTATCCTTTCACTTCCATGCGGATAGGGCCCGACGCGCTGCCCGTGATAAATTGACGCACATACGGGTTGTCCGTTTCGTCCATTTCCTTGACAGTTCCTATCCAAATGATTTTCCCTTGATACAGCATGGCGACTCTGTCCGCGATTTTACGAACGGAGGCCATATCATGCGTGATTGTCAAGGCGGTCGCGCCCATATTTTTCACGGTGGAGACAATCAATTCATTGATAACGTCGGACATAATGGGATCCAGTCCGGTTGTCGGTTCGTCAAAGAAAATAATGTCCGGTGTGGCGGCAATCGCGCGGGCCAGCCCCACTCTTTTTTTCATACCGCCCGATAAATCGTCCGGATACAAAGACGCCACGTCTTCCCCTAAACCGACGGCTCTTAATTTTTCAAGCGCGATGTGATAAGCTTCTTTTTTCTTCATTTTTTTTCCTTGCACAAGGGCGAAGGAGACATTTTCCAAAACCGTTAAACTGTCAAATAAAGCGGCGCCTTGAAACAACATACCTATTTTAGAGTTGATGTGTTCGTGTTCGGCCGAAGAAATGTTGACCGTTTCTTGCCCGTTGACAAGAATGGATCCTTCTTCCGGCGTTAAAAGACCTAAAACGCATTTTAAGGTAACGGACTTGCCGGTGCCGGAACCGCCGATGATAACAAGGGATTCCCCTTTTTTAACTTCCAGATCGACGCCGTTCAAAATATGTTTTTTACCGAAAGACTTATGGACATTTTTTAAAGTCAAGGCAATGTCTTGTTTTTCAAAATTCATTCAAAACTCCGTTTGTTACAGATTTCTTTGCCTAAATTCAGCTTTTAAAGAAAATTTCCGTGATAATGTAGTTGAAAATTAAAATCAAAATAGAAGAGGAAACAACGGCGTTGGTTGTGGCGGCACCGACTCCTTGCGCTCCGCCTTTGGAATGATACCCTTGATAACAGCCGAGCAATGTGATGATGAAACCGAAAACCGCCGCTTTTACAACACCGGTGATAATATCCAAAGATTCTAAATAGCTCCAAGTGTTGGATAAATACGTCGTCGGATTGAAATTCAATTTATAGACTCCAATCAAATATCCGCCGCAAATGCCGATGACGTCGCCGATAAGCACTAAGACGGGCAACATGATGATACCTGCCAGAACTCTGGGCGCAATCAGATATCGGAACGGATTCGTGGATAAGGTTGTCAGCGCATCTATCTGTTCGGTGACCTTCATTGTGCCCAATTCCGCCGCCATGGACGCGCCTATTCTGCCGGCGACCATCAATCCGGCCATAACGGGCGCCAGTTCCCGAGTGATGGAAATCAAAACAACCAGAGCTACCGCCCCTTCGGCGGAAAAGCGCGCAAATCCCGTATAAGTCTGTAAAGCGATGACCATGCCGGAAAACAAAGTTGTCAACGCCACGACGGGCAAAGAATAAAAGCCGACCTCAATCAGTTGGACCAAAAAAGATTTCCAATAAAAAGGCGGCGTCAGACTGTAATAAAGTGTTTTAAAAGTAAAAAGAGCAACTCGGCCGGTGGCTCTTAAAAAATCCAAAAATACTTTTCCTAAAAGCGTTAAAAATTCCATCTTTTCAACCTTGTCAGACTATGTTTATCAAAAATTTCTCCCAGTATAAGATGTTTACTTCTTTTTTTCAAACAGTTTTCTCTTTAAATTCTTTTGAAAGACAAATAAAAAAGAGCTTGCAAAAAATGAAAAAATTATGTATGAAGAAAAACTTAAAGAAGGG
>CAVDQP010000112.1:390-3799 GCA_963611245.1 Holdemanella biformis | reverse complement strand
GCTTGGGGAGCGGAGTTTTTTTTGACTTTTTTTGCTTCGTTTAAGATGAATTCTTTGTTTTTTAAACGAGCATGCTTTCTGATACGTCAAAAGAACCGTCATCCGGAAAAATTTCCGTTGAAAAAACAGCAATTTTTTTGGCCCTCTTTCGGAGCCGGCGTTCTTTTTTTCTTGATTTATCTGGCAAGCGGAGTATTTTTAATACAAAAAGAAGTCTCTCAATGGGAAAAAACGTTTGAGATAATCGATAGAGGCTTGATTCCTTAAAATTTTGGGCATAAAGGCAATGGAACAAACACCGCGCGGAAAAAAAATTTTTCTTTACGATTTGAAAGAAGTTGTTCAACAACTGGACGAAGAAATTTATTTTTTGAAGTTTTGTCACGCTCAAGAAGAATCCAAAATACAAACCATCGACAAATTGCTGGTAAAAGATCCCTTTAAAGCCAAAAATTCTTTATAGCAAAAGGATCCCTCCCCGCGTGAAGGGGACTTTTGCTGAGCGATTTTTGGCTCTTTTATTTTTTACTTTTGATTTTTTACCTGTTATTTTTTATTTTTAATATAACTTAAAACCGCGGTAACGGCGGCGGGCGTAATACCGGACAAACGCAAGGCGGCGCCGATTGTCGCCGGTTTGTTTTTATTCAACCGTTGCACGGATTCAATCGACAAGCCGCCGATTTTTTCATACGGAATATTTTCCGGAATACGGATCCCTTCGTCTTTTAAAAAAGATTCAATATCCGCCTGTTGTCGAGCCAAATAGCCGCTGTATTTTCCTTGAATTTCCAATTGTTCCGCCGCTTGAGGGTCGGCATTTTCCAACTGCGGAAAGATTTTTTCCAACGTTTTCCAAGACACTTCCGGATAAGACAACATTTCCAACAAAGTCTTTTTGGCGCCGTCGCCGGCTGTTTGAAACCCCATTTGCCTTAAAGAGGAAGGCAAATATTTTTCTTTTGTTAAAAAAGTTTTCAATCGTTCGATTTCAGCTTCTTTTTCTTCCAATCGCGCCAATCTTTTGGGGCTGACGGCGTTAATTTGAGCCCCTTTTCGCGTCAGCCTTAAATCGGCGTTGTCCGCTCGAACGGTCAGCCGATACTCCGCTCTGGAAGTAAACAGCCGGTAAGGTTCGTCAACGCCTTTTGTGATAATGTCGTCAATCATGACGCCCAGATAGCTTTCCGTTCTGTCAAAAGTAAGGGTCTGTCCTAGACCTTTTGCTTTTAAAGCAGCGTTCAATCCGGCCGCCAATCCTTGTGCCGCCGCCTCTTCATAACCGGTTGTGCCGTTTATCTGTCCCGCCAGAAACAATCCGTCAACCGTTTTGACTTCCAAAGTCGGCTTTAATTGCTGCGGAAAAACAAAGTCATATTCTATCGCATACCCCGGTCGTATCATTTTTGCTTTTTCCAACCCCGGAATAGTTTTCAGCATCGCTTCCTGCACATCTAAAGGCAAAGAAGTGGAAATGCCGTTCGGATAAATCGATTCTGCGTCTTTTGTTTCCGGCTCCAAAAAAATATGGTGAGAATCTCTTGAAGCAAATCGCACGATTTTATCTTCAATACTCGGGCAATACCGCGGCCCGATGCTGTGAATTTGTCCGGAATACAAAGGCGCCCGATGCAAATTCGCGCGAATAATTTCATGCGTTTCAGGCGTTGTGTGCGTTAAAAAACAACTCATTTGTTTGGGTGAAAAATCTTTGGTCATAAAAGAAAAAGGTCTGGGATTATCGTCCCCTTTTTGTTCTTGAGTGACGCTAAAATCAATCGTTTCTCTTTTTAATCGGCAAGGCGTGCCGGTTTTCAACCGCCCCATTTGCAACCCGAGCTCTTTCAAACAAGGCGTCAACCCCGTGCAAACACAATCATTCACACGGCCGCCGATCGTCTTTTTTTCTCCCGTGTGCATCAACCCGTTTAAAAAAGTTCCCGTTGTTAAAATAACGGTTTTGGAAAAAATCGTGTCGCCTTTTTCTGTTTGAACTCCTTTGACGAACGCTTTTCCGTCAGGTGTCGTGTCCCATAACAACTCTTGAACGCCGGCTTCCATTATTTTCAAACCGGCGTAAGAAGAAAGAATCTCCTGCATTTTTGTTTTATAAGCTTTTTTGTCGGCTTGAGCTCTGGGACCTTGAACCGCCGGCCCCTTGGAAAGATTCAGCATACGAAATTGCAAACCGGTAGCATCAATAACCTGCCCCATCAATCCGCCTAAAGCGTCAATTTCGCGCACCAAAGTTCCTTTTCCCAATCCGCCGATGGACGGATTGCAAGACATATCACCGATACTTTCAAAACGATGCGTGATTAAAATCGTTTCCGCGCCTGCTCTGGCGGCCGCGGCGCAAGCTTCAATGCCGGCATGACCTCCGCCGACCACAATAACGTCATATTCTTTCATTTTATATTCGCTTCAGATATTTGTTTTAATTTTTTCCCTTTTTAGCATTTTTTTATTTTTTTTGACAGATTTATTTTGTTTTTTTGTCAAAATGCTCTGGAAAAAGAGAATATTCTGCGATTCGGAATTTTTCAAAGACGAAAAAATCAAGCCTTTTTATAAAACGCTTTGTTGAAGAAAAAAATAGTTACTTTTTAGCCGCCAAAAGTCTTATAAAGAACGCCGGGGGAAAATACCGGAAGTTTTGTTCGCGGACAGCCAAAAAAGCTGTTTCAAAGCTTCTTTTGAAAAAGAATCATTTTTTTCTTGACCTGAAAGCCTTTTACAGGTAAATATAAAACACTTTTAAGGCCGGTTGGCAGAATGGCTCATGCAGAGGACTGCAAATCCTTTTATATCGGTTCAATTCCGGTACCGGCCTCCAAAAGTAAAAAAAAGATATTTTTTTTCTTGCAAAAGGAATTTTAAAGGAGTATATCTTTTTACGTTGTTCCGGTGTAGCTCAGTGGTAGAGCAATCGGCTGTTAACCGATCGGTCGTAGGTTCGAGCCCTACCGCCGGAGCCATTAAAAAAAGCGATCTTGTTGAAGGTCGCTTTTTTCTTTGTTTTTCCACTGTTGCCAAAAGTCAATAAAATTTCTTTGTCCTATCAAAAAAAACAAAAAAAGGGGCGCATCAACGTCCCTTTTATCAAATGAGAGTTCTTTTTTTATAAAAAAAGAATTTAGTCCACATTTTCTTTCTTTTTAAATGGAATGACTTCTTCCAAAGGGGTGTCTTCTTCATTCGTCAGTTCGGAATCTTCCTCTAACATAATGTCTTCCCCTTCGTCCGAATCCACTTCTTCATCAAAAGTGTCGTCCAAAATCACGTCATCGGGCAAGTCTAAATCCCCTTCCAACACTTCCGCCATTTTTTTAGAGGCGTTTTTGGACGCTTTCAGCGCCGCTTCCTGTTGTTTTTTAACTAATTCGTCCGCATCGTATTGATGGCCGCA
>CAVDQP010000112.1:0-380 GCA_963611245.1 Holdemanella biformis | reverse complement strand
TCTTTTCATTCCCCATTCCGGCTTTGCCATTGTTTTCTCCTTTGCTTACTGATGTTTCTAAAAGGCTTCTAAAAAGCCCATTTGCCACGCTTGAGACAAAATGTCAAGCATTGATTTTAAGCAAAGAGTATTTTTCTTTAATCAAAAAGGATTTTAAAACGAAAGAATAAAGGAAAATGCTTGCGAAAAGAAAGGTTTTCTGATATGTCTAAAGGGTCTTGAATTTTTTATGGTTTATAAAGAAATCAAGATGCCTTGAAAAAAGGCTGTGTCAAACAAAAAGACCGTCGGAACCAACCGGCTGGCAGGAAAATAAATTAAAAAGGAAATTTATATGACTACTGAAATGCAATTTGAGGATTTTTCAACCCTCTTAGATG